>NZ_JAUBUY010000103.1:0-5213 GCF_036705565.1 Microcoleus sp. AT8-B5 | reverse complement strand
ATTCGACTGCCAATAGCACACTGCTACAAGTTGCGGCGACTGGGGAGGTTTTGGCTCAGGTTTTTGGCGCTGATAATTTGCTGAGTAATCGGGATTTTCTCACTCTTTCTCCTTAAGACCAAAGCGCATTAAATATGCTGCATTTTTTCCTATGCTTTTAGCAACTCGGTTTATTTGATAAACCGAGTTTTTGAATGTAGCATAAAAAATAGTAATTTGGAGATTTTGGGGGTTATTCGACTCAATAATAACCAGAAAAAGGGTTTTTATTGAGTCATTTGGTCATGAAAAACAAAACAAAAAAAGTTTAAAACTACAAAAAATATAACCATTTCTTGAGTATCATATAGATGATTTGAGAGTCGGCTGATTGAGATCGATCAAATTGGGTTTGATAAAAACTCGAGTCGTAATAAAAATCGCATACATTAACCCCTTTGATACTACAAAAATACAAAGCTGTCAACTACTTTTAGGTAAAAAATATCTAATTTTACGGTAATTTATCGTAGATTGTGCTAATTTTTTTCATTTCAAAATAATTTAGGCTCACGTCTGAATTGGCGAAAAAAAAACCTGATTTACCAGCGAAATAGAGCGAACTGCTACTTTGGGAAGATGTCGATCCAAACAAAAACGAAGTAAAAATAACTTGTTAACTATGCGAAATCGAGAAATGAGCAGTTAGAAATTTCCCATTAGCAATTAACAATAATATCTACCACTGAAGATTGAAAGTTAATAGATCAAGGAGCTATGTAACTCATGAAACATTTAGGGTGCAACTACTCTTCGCCAATTCACCAATCAAGTTGCGATCGCCGCTACACTTACTGCATAAAAAGTTCTTGGAGTGGGCCGTCGTTAGTGGGTGATATGGCGCTCGATATTTCCGGTTTAACAAAAGCGACTCGGGGCGTCAAGACTACACATACAAAACATTTAGTTTGCATCGATCCGAGGGTAGAGAATTATCAGCATCTTGCCAGCGGAGTCAAACCAGGGACAGAGATAATTGTCCTCGATCGAACTCTGGACGGAGTAGAACAAATTACCGAGATTCTAGCTAAACGCAGTTTAATTGCCAGCCTTCAGATTGTTGCTCACGGCAATGAAGCTTCCGTGCAACTGGGGTCAACTTTACTGACGAATGAAAACTTATCAAAGTACGATCGGCATTTGCAGCAGTGGCGAAATGCCTTAAGCGAAAAAGCCGATATTTTATTATTATCGTGTAAGGTTGGGGCTGGAAAATCCGGGATTGCTTTCGTGCGGAAGCTGAGAGAATTAACAGGCGCAAATATAGCGGCTTCCAACAATCTAATTGGTAGTGCCAAATTAGGAGGAAACTGGCAATTAAATGTTACAGCAGGACGAGTAAAAACAGCAATAGCCTTTGAAACAAACACCCAGGAAAATTACAGCGCTGTCCTCATTAATTTAGTGGATGAAAGTTTTCAAGATGCAAGTCTAATCGGGCCTTGGATCTCTGGGGTAACAGGCATTTCAGATGCTCCAGCTTTAACAGCAGGAACCGGAACAGAGAGTTTTCCGGGCTTGAACATAGACCCGGTTGGCAGCGGGGCGTTGAGATTAACTACAAGAACTTTTGACCAATCTACTTTTGTCATCTATAACAGTCAGGTTCCTGTCAACAGCGGTCTTAAAATTGTCTTCGATATATTTGCCTACGACGGCACTACACGTCCTGATCGTCCTGATTTAGCAGGGCAGACAGGGGACGGCATAAGTTTCTTTTTAATTGACGGTACTGTGACGCCAACAGTAGCTGGAGGCTATGGAGGTTCTCTCGGCTACGCGCAAAATACAGATACAAATCAGTCCGGTTTACGGGGAGGTTATTTAGGAATTGGATTGGATGAATTCGGAAATTTCTCAACTACAACTCAAGGGCGGGTAGGCGGACTTCCGGGGGGAATTAGACGAGATTCGGTAACGCTTCGAGGTAGCGAAGTTACGCAATATCAATTTTTAACTTCTACGTTTGTGCCGCAGGGAATAGATAATATTCCCGATACCGTAAATCCTCTGCCTCCAAACGGGCCGAACAATGCCATTACCAGCAGTCGCGAAGAAGCCAGAAGAAGAGTTCAAATTATTTTGCAACCCCCCACTTCTGCAACGCCAAACCGTCTCACTGTTAACTTTGATCTCAACAATAATGGTTTGTTTACAGATCAGGGCGAGACTATTATCGACATTGCCAATTTAGAGGACTTAAACGGGCCAATCCCGGCAACATTCAAATTTGGTTTTGCTGGTTCAACGGGAGCCGCAACAAATATTCACGACGTTCGCACTTTGTCGATCCAAACTATAGACGTGCCGCTTACTACAGCAGATGTTGCCTCAACGAAAACAGGCCCGGCGGCAGCGGCACCGGGTAGCAGCATCACTTACACAATTACGACGGTAAATAACGGCCCGGACGCCGCCGAAAACGTGGTGGTTGAAGATCAATTGCCCGTCGGGGCAGTATTTGGCAGTGCCGACGGCAACGGCACTTTCAACCCGACAACGAGACTGGTTTCCTGGAGTATTCCGAATTTACCTGTTGGGGCCACAGCCACCCGCACCGTAACTGTTACGACCCCAACTACACTCGGCCCTATTACAAATAGTGTATTCAGCAGCAGCAGCACGATCGATCCCGTACCCGGTAACAACAGTGGCAGCCGCCCGGATGCGAGAGTCACGACCACTATTACGAACGATAGCGCTGATGTAGTGACGCGTAAAATTGGGCCCGCTACTGCGATCGCGGGTTCGACTGTCACCTACACAATTACGGCAGCCAACAGTGGGCCGAGTGCGGCAACCAATGTGGCGATCGCCGACACCATTGTTCCTGGTTTAACAGGAGTCAGCGTCTCCGAGGGCGGAAGTTACAACGCAACTACAGGTATTGTGACTTGGACGGCGATCCCATCCCTAGCCAGCGCAACCAGCGCCAACAGAACCGTCAGTTTCGCAGTTCCCGCCACCGGTGGCACCGTCGCCAACACTGCTAGCAGTACCTCGATTACCCCAGACCCCAATCCCGGCAACAACAACGGCAGCAGCCCCGAAGCGCGAGTCACCACTACTATCACCGATAGCGCCGATGTAGTGACGCGCAAAATTGGGCCCGCTACTGCGATCGCGGGTTCGACTGTCACCTACACAATTACGGCAGCCAACAGTGGGCCGAGTGCGGCAACCAATGTGGCGATCGCCGACACCATTGTTCCTGGTTTAACAGGAGTCAGCGTGTCGGACGGCGGAACTTACAACGCAACTACAGGTATTGTGACTTGGACGGCGATCGCATCCCTAGCCCGCGCAGCCAGCACCAACAGAACCGTCAGTTTCGCAGTTCCCGCCACCGGCGGCACCGTCGCCAACACTGCTAGCAGCACCTCAACCACTAATGACCCCAATCCCGGCAACAACAATGGCAGCAGCCCGTCGGCAAGAGTCACCACCACGATCGCCGATAGCGCCGATGTAGTGACGCGCAAAACCGGGCCCGCTACTGCGATCGCGGGTTCGACTGTCACCTACACAATTACGGCAGCCAACAGTGGGCCGAGTGCGGCAATCAATGTGGCGATCGCCGACAGCATTGTTCCGGGCTTAACAGGAGTCAGCGTCTCCGAGGGCGGAAGTTACAACGCAACTACAGGTATTGTGACTTGGACGGCGATCGCATCCCTAGCCAGCGCAGCCAGCACCAACAGAACCGTCAGTTTCGCAGTTCCCGCCAGCGGCGGCCCCATCGCCAACACTGCTAGCAGCACCTCAACGAGCCCAGACCCCAATCCTGCCAACAACAACGGCACCAGCCCCGAAGCGCGAGTCACCACTACTATCACCGATAGCGCCGATGTAGTGACGCTCAAAACCGGGCCCGCTACTGCGATCGCGGGTTCGACTGTCACCTACACCATTCTCACCGAAAACAGAGGGCCCAGTACCGCCACCAACATCACCCTTACAGACAGCATCGTTCCCGGTTTAACGGGCGTCACAGCATCCAACGGCGGTACTTACAACCCAGCGACAGGCATTGTCAGCTTTCCGCCCATTGCCAGCTTAGCTGACGGCGTGACCGTCAGCCGGAGAGTCACATTCCCAGTCCCCGCGACCAGCACTGTCAGCAACACGGCAAGAAGTACCTCAACCACTAATGACCCGAATCCCGGCAACAATAACGGCAGCGATTCCGTCGCAACTGTTACCACCAGCATCGCCTCTGCGCCGACTCCGACTCCCCCACTCCCACCGACTCCGACTCCGACTCCCGCCAACCTACGGCCGATAGCTAGCAACGTCAACCTCGAAATCGCCCCCAGCAGCACTGTGGCGATCGCAGGACTGGGAGGAAGCGACCCCGACGGGTCGATCGCATCTTTCACCATCAACACCGTCCCACCAGCAAATGAAGGGCTGGTATTTTTAGGCAATCCCGATACTGGCGGCACGATTGTCACCGCCGGTCAAATTCTGACACCTGCTGACATTAACCAATTATTTTTCCAATCGACAGGCAACTTTACAAAAGCAAATTTCACCTACAGCGCTACAGACAACCAGGGCGCTACCAGCCGCGCCAGCGCTACTGTCTCGGCGGTGCTGCCGGAGCCCAACAAACCGCCAGTAGCTAACAACGTCAACCTCGAAATCGCCCCCAGCAGCACTGTGGCGATCGCAGGACTAGGCGGCACAGATCCAGACGGGTCGATCGCATCTTTCACGATCAACACCGTCCCACCAGCAGATGAAGGGCTGATATTTTTAGGCAATCCCGAAACCGGCGGCAGGATTATCCGCGCCGGTCAAATTCTGACACCTGCTGACATTAACCAATTATTTTTCCAATCCACAGCCAACTTTACAACAGCAAATTTCACCTACAGCGCTACAGACAACCAGGGCGCTACCAGCCCCGCCAGCGCTACTGTCTCTGCCATTCCCCTGAACGAACCAACACCAACACCCGCGCCCGCGCCGGAACCAACACCACCCGTCCCTGCGCCGGAACCAACACCCGTCCCTGCGCCGGAACCAACACCACCCGTCCCTGCGCCGGAACCAACACCCGCGCCCGCGCCGGAACCAACACCACCCGTCCCTGCGCCGGAACCAACACCCGCGCCGGAACCAACACCCACACCACCAACACCAACACCACCCGTCCCTGCGCCGGAACC
>NZ_JAUBUY010000102.1:0-5259 GCF_036705565.1 Microcoleus sp. AT8-B5 | reverse complement strand
TGCCAAGGGTGCCGGCAACGGCCTACTCTCCCGCGAGCTCTCGCCCGGAGTACCATCGGCGCTGTCAGGCTTGACGACCGTGTTCGGGATGGGAACGGGTATGGCCCTGACGCTCTAGTTGCCAGCGAATCGGTATTGACGATTCGACAAACGGGTGGGGTGATCGTAGGGAGAGCCACGCGGGCTCTCTGACGTTGCGTGCTTTGCGGTGATGCTACAGCCCCCACACTGGCACGGCGCCAGCGGGGGAGAGTCAAGCCGCACGGGCGATTAGGACAGCTGCGCTTGGAACCCCTCGCAGGGCTTCCACGTGCTGCCTATCGACGGAGTCGTCTCCTCCGGCCCTTCAGGGAGCTCAAGGCTCCAGGGAGAATTCATCTTGGGGGGCGCTTCCCACTTAGATGCGTTCAGCGGTTATCGCCACCGATCATCGCTACCCGGCGTTGCAGCTGGCGCCACAGCCGGGACACGAGCGGATCGTCCGACTCGGTCCTCTCGTACTAAAGTCCGCTCCCCTCAATTCTCCAACGCCCACGACGGATACAGACCGAACTGTCTCACGACGTTCTGAACCCAGCTCATGTGCCACTTTAACCGGCGAACAGCCGGACCCTTGGGACCTTCTCCAGCCCCAGGATGTGACAAGCCGACATCGAGGTGCCAAACCGCGCCGTCGATATGAACTCTCGGGCGCGATAAGCCTGTTATCCCCAGCGTACCTTTTATCCGTTGCGCGATAGCCGATCCACACCGGGCTACCGGATCACTACGGCCGACTTTCGTCTCGGCTCGACCCGTCGGTCTCGCCGTCAGGCTGGCTTCTGCCGTTACACTCTATAAGCGCGATTACCGACCGCGCTGAGCCAACCTTCGCGCGCCTCCGTTACTCTTTCGGAGGCGACCGCCCCAGTCAAACTGCCCACCTGCCACGGTCCCGGATAGGGTTTGCCTACCGCGGTGAGGCGTTCACACAGCACAGGGTGGTATTTCACTGGTGCCTCCCCGAAAGCTAGCGCCTCCGGCTCAACGGCTCCCACCTATGCTACACAGTCCTATGCAAACGCCAATGACAAGCTACAGTAAAGGTGCATGGGGTCTTTTTGTCCTGTCGCGGGGACTCGGAATCCTCACCGAGACTGCTATTTCGCCGAGCGCGTGGTCGAGACAGTGCCCAAGTCGTTACGCCATTCGTGCAGGTCGGAACTTACCCGACAAGGAATTTCGCTACCTTAGGACCGTTATAGTTACGGCCGCCGTTTACCGGGGCTTCGGCTCAATGCTTTGCCTTGCGGCGAACATCTCCCCTTAACCTTCCGGCACCGGGCAGGCGTCAGTGCGTATACGGCGCCTTACGCGGCTTGGCACGCACCTGTGTTTTTGCTAAACAGTCGCTTGGGCCGATTCTCTGCGGCCTCCCCCAGCGACCAGCGCGAGGCTGGCTACCAGGAGCGGCATCCCTTCTTCCGAAGTTACGGGATCATTATGCCGAGTTCCTTGACCACGTTTCACTCGTTCACCTGAGGCTACTCGCCTAGCCCACCTGTGTCGGTTTGCGGTACGGACATGAGAGAGACTCCCCGATCAGCTTTTCTTGCCTGCCGACTCCACACGACTTGACGTTGGGTTGCCCCGCCGTCTCGTACTCCGCTCTCGGCTTGCGCCTACCGCGTTGAACGACCATCCACAAGATCGCTCGCGTTTCGTTCCAGGGTCCCTGATCGCTTCAACGTCTCCCCCATGGGGCCGGAATCTTGACCGGCTATCCATCGACTACGCCTCTGGGGCCTCGCCTTAGGGTCCGCCTCACCCTGCGCTGATTGCCATGGCGCAGGAATCCTTGGGCTTACGGTGTGCGGGGTTCTCACCCGCATTTGCGCGTACTCAATCCGGCATCCTCACTTCCCTTCGCTCCACGAGTATCGTTTCCACGCTCGCTTCGACGCACAGGGAACGCTCCCCTACCCCTGCGACAAAGTCGCAAGACCAAGCTTCGGCGGGCCGCTTAATCCCGACCATTCTCGGCGCCATCACGCTGGACTGGTGAGCTATTACGCACTCTTTCAAGGAATGGCTGCTTCTAAGCCAACCTCCCAGTTGTCTCGGCACGACGACATCCTTCGCTATACTCAGCGGCCACTTCGGGGCCTTAGCTGTGGTTCTGGGTTCTTTCCCTCTCGCCGCTGGACATTATCGCTCAGCGACTGCCTCCCGAGGTCCATTTGACAGGTATTCGGAGTTTGGTAGGGGTTGGTAGGGTCTACGACCCCCCGCGCCCTGCCAGTCGCTCTACCCCCTGTAAACACGCCTCGAGGCTCTACCTCAATAGATTTCGGGGAGAACCAGCTATCTCCAGGCTTGATTGGCCTTTCACCCCTACCCACAAGTCATCCCAACGGTTTTCAACCCGTACGGGTTCGGGCCTCCACTAAGTGTTACCTCAGCTTCACCCTGCTCATGGGTAGATCGCCCTGGTTTCGGGTCGTACCCCCAGATACTCATGCGCCCTCGTGACAGGACTCGCTTTCGCTGTGGCTCCGGTGCTGAGCACCTTAGCCTCGCATCTGAGGAGTAACTCGCCGGATCATAATGCAAAAGGCACGCCGTCAGTCGTGCATGGTTGCCCATGCCAACCTCCGACCGCTTGTAGGTATGTGGTTTCAGGATCTCTTTCACTCCCCGCACAGGGGTGCTTTTCACCTGTCCCTCACGGTACTCGTCCACTATCGGTCACACAGGAGTCTTTAGGCTTGGAGGGTGGTCCCCCCGGCTTCACGCCCGATTACTCGGGTCGGGCGTTACTCAGGAACACTACTACGACAACTACTAGGTTTCTCCTACCGGGCTATCACCGTCTCTGGCGCGCCGTTCCAGGCGACTTCGAATACCGTTCCCTGCCGCGTCTGTAGGTCCTACAACCCCGATCCCACAAGGAGATCGGTTTGGCCTCTACCCCGTTCGCTCGCCACTACTGAGGGCATCTCGGTTGATTTCTCTTCCTCTGGGTACTGAGATGTTTCAGTTCCCCAGGTTTGCTCCACTTGCGTGGTGACCGCCCCTTCGGACGGCCGGGTTTCCCCATTCGGGCATCGCGGGATCAATGCGTGTGTGCCGCTCCCCCGCGCTTTTCGCAGCTTACCGCGCCCTTCATCGCCTCTGTGTGCCCAGGCATCCCCCACATACCTTCGTTCGCTTGACTCGTTCCCAGCCGATCCACCCTTTCGGGTAATCCTCTGGTGCAAATCGTTCAAGCAAAGCACGCGCTATTTCGAACGAGTGATGCGTTACAGAACCGCAGATCTCGCGATCCGCGGAATCGGTACTACGCCTCACTGAGGTTCTTCGTCCTCGCTGCCACGCGACTGACCGACCGTCTTTCGACGGGGCCCGCCACTGGCAGGAGTACCCACGATCACTTCCCACTTCCGTTGTCAAATAGCGGCCCCGGTCCGAGGACCGGGGCAACAAAATCCAGCAGAGATCGCGAATGTGCGGTGCGGACGACAAAATCCGGGACTTTCGATGGCGCCTCCGAAGAGGCCGTCTACTCATCGCTCCGGAAAGGAGGTGATCCAGCCGCAGGTTCCCCTACGGCTACCTTGTTACGACTTCGCCCCAGTCATTGCGCTCGCCTTAGGCGGCTTGGTCCCTTGCGGGTTCCGACACCGACTTCGGGCGCTCACAACTTCCATGGCGTGACGGGCGGTGTGTACAAGGCCCGGGAACGTATTCACCGCGGCGTCGCTGATCCGCGATTACTAGCGATTCCAGCTTCATGCCGTCGAGTTGCAGACGACAATCCGAACTGAGGCCGGCTTTAGGGATTGGCATCTCATTGCTGAGTAGCAGCCCTCTGTACCGGCCATTGTAGCACGTGTGTAGCCCCAGTCGTAAGGACCATGATGACTTGACGTCATCCCCACCTTCCTCCGGTTTGGCACCGGCAGTCCCCCTAGAGTCCCCGGCATAACCCGCTGGTAACTAAGGGCAAGGGTTGCGCTCGTTGCGGGACTTAACCCAACATCTCACGACACGAGCTGACGACAGCCATGCAGCACCTGTGACCGAGCTCCGAAGAGGGGCCCCTGTTTCCAGAGGCTTTCCCGGCCATGTCAAAACTGGGTAAGGTTCTTCGCGTTGCGTCGAATTAAACCACATGCTCCACCGCTTGTGCGGGCCCCCGTCAATTCCTTTGAGTTTCAGCCTTGCGGCCGTACTCCCCAGGCGGGGCACTTAATGCGTTAGCGCCGGCACTCGGGGGGTCGTTCCCCCAAGCACCTAGTGCCCATCGTTTACGGCGTGGACTACCAGGGTATCTAATCCTGTTTGCTCCCCACGCTGTCGCGCCTCAGCGTCAGCTACTGCCCAGCAGGCCGCCTTCGCCACTGGTGTTCTTCCGGATCTCTACGCATTCCACCGCTACACCCGGAATTCCACCTGCCTCTACAGTGCTCGAGTGACCCAGTTCGCACGGCCGACCCGGGGTTGAGCCCCGGGCTTTCACCACACGCTTAAGTCACCGCCTACGCGCCCTTTACGCCCAGTGATTCCGGACAACGCTCGCACCCTCCGTATTACCGCGGCTGCTGGCACGGAGTTAGCCGGTGCTTCCTCACCCGGTACCGTCAGTCCCCTCGAAAGGGGAGGTTCGTCCCGGGCAACAGGGGTTTACACACCGAAATGCTTCATCCCCCACGCGGCGTCGCTGCGTCAGCCTTGCGGCCATTGCGCAATATTCCCCACTGCTGCCTCCCGTAGGAGTCTGGGCCGTATCTCAGTCCCAATGTGGCTGGCCATCCTCTCAGACCAGCTACCCGTCATCGCCTTGGTGGGCCGTGACCCCACCAACTAGCTGATAGGCCGCGAGCTCCTCGTCCACCCCCGGAGGTTTCCTTGCCAAGTGATGCCACCCGGCAAGCGTATGCGGTATTACCCGGCCGTTGGGCCGGCTATCCCCCAGTGGACGGCAGATTGCTCACGTGTTACGCACCCGTTCGCCGGTTACCCTTGCGGGCCCCCGTGACTTGCATGTGTTAAGCACGCCGCCAGCGTTCGTCCTGAGCCAGGATCAAACTCTCCAATAGTGTTACCTATGGAGCCCGTTGATAGGCTCTCCCATGGGATCCGCCGCGAACGGCGATCCACACGGAATCACAGAAATTCAGGTTGATCTCTCGCCAACGCCCTGATCAGCGCTGGGTCATAGAGACCGCCCCGCACATCCATCGATCTCTGCTCGATTGTCAAACAGCGTGTGAGCCC
>NZ_JAUBUY010000021.1:0-124288 GCF_036705565.1 Microcoleus sp. AT8-B5 | reverse complement strand
ACAGTCCGACAGTCCGACAGTCCGACAGTCCGACAGTCCGACAGTCCGACAGGGGTTGAAACCCCTGTCTCATAGCTAAAGTCGTCTGAAGACGACTGTAGATTAAGCTGCACTTATCGGAACTCCTCGCCCAACTGCTTGGTATTTCAGTCGTCTTTAGACGACTTGTGCTATTAGCCCCGTGGGTTTCAACCCCTGGCGGATTGTGGAATTATCAACGAGCCCTATGCCCTATGCCCTATGCCCTATGCCCCATGCCCTATGCCCTATGCCCTATTCCCCTTCCACCATTTTGCGATACTCCGGGGCCGAGAAAGCGTCGTCTGCTTCGCTGGGATTGTCAACGCGCACTTTCAGCAGCCACCCAGCGCCATAGGGGTCTTCGGCCAAATTTTCGGGAGACTCTATAATGTCATCATTGCGTTCTACGACTATACCGGTAACTGGTGCTTTCAAGTCTTCAACGGCTTTCACTGACTCGACTGTACCGAAAGCTTCGCCCTTTTCCAACCCTGCACCGACTTCTGGCAAATCTAGAAACACGATATCGCCGAGTTGGTCAACTGCAAAGGCACTAATGCCGATGGTGGCAATTTCGCCTTCGAGTCGGATGTATTCGTGGGTGTCTAGGTATTTCAAGTCATCGGGGTATGTTAGTGCCATGTCTTTTCTCGCAATAAAAAAGTATCAAGTAAATCTTAGTGAACTATGGGCATCTATTGATGACTAAGTGGAACAAAAAAAATATTAAACGCTTGCTTTTTGGAGAATTTTCTGTCAAAAGACTGATGCGCTCTATAATTTTTATTTACGCATTTCTATGTTTTTACGGTTTCTTTTTTTCAGAACGGCTAATTTTTCAACCTCCCCCATCTAGTCAGAGTGAGAACAGGGAAGTTATCAAAGTTAGCTCAGCTAATGGCGTGAAAATTTCTGCTGTTCATTTTCCTAACCCGCAAGCTAAATATACCATACTTTACAGTCACGGAAATGCGGAAGACTTGGAGGGGATTTTGTGGGTACTCAGAGAGATTCGAGATAGTGGCTTTGCTGTGTTTGCCTATGATTATCAAGGTTACGGCACGAGTCAGGGAAATCCTTCTGAGTATAATACTTATCGTGATATTGAGGCTGCTTACAATTATTTAACCCAACAGTTGGGAGTACCTGCAAAGCAAGTTATTCTTTACGGGCGTTCTGTGGGGGGTGGGCCGGCAATTGATTTGGCTTCGCGGCAAAAAGTCGGCGGTTTGGTGGTTGAAAGTTCCTTTGTTTCGGCTTTTCGGGTGTTGACGCGGATTCCGCTTTTACCCTTTGACAAGTTTGTGAATATTGATAAGATTGGCAAAGTTCGATCGCCTGTTTTGGTGATTCATGGTAAGGCTGATGAGGTGGTGCATTTTTGGCATGGAGAGCAGTTGTTTGCCACCGCCAACGAGCCGAAATTGAATTTTTGGGTTGATGGGGCCGGTCATAATGATTTGATGGATGTGGCGGGCGATCGCTATGCTGCAACTTTGCGACAATTTGCTAAGCTAGTAGATTAGTCTTCTTGACCAAGATGAGCAACGGGCTAGAAGCCCGTTCCACAAGAACTCAATCAGTCCTCGACGCACTCCTACTAAAGAAACCGGGTTTTTTACCGAATCTGCGGTCTACAACGAACTATTTTCGTAAAAAAACCCGGTTTCTGGGCCCAGGAGGTAAGTCCTGAATTAAGGCTTACCTACTTAATCTAACTGGGGCGGTTTTGCGATTTATAAAAGGGTTTTTTCACCACACTAGCCGGATAGTTTTTCCCGCGAATTTCGACTTCTAATTGCTGACCGATTTTAGCTAATTTTGCGGGAACAAATGCGAGGGCTACTGGCCGATTCAATGTAGGCGATAATGTACCGCTAGTAACTTCTCCTACTGTTTCGCCTTCAAATATTACCGGATAGCCGTGGCGCGCAATGTGCCGCCCCTGCATTTCTAACCCTACCAACCGCTTTGATACTCCACTCGCTTTCTGCTGTTCCAAAACTTCCCGCCCAATAAAATCGCCTTTGGTGTCGAGGTGAACTACCCAACCCAATCCAGCCTCTAAAGGTGTGATATTGTCGTCGATATCTTGACCGTAAAGAGCCATTGCTGCTTCTAAACGCAAGGTATCTCTCGCACCCAATCCGCAGGGTACAACGCCAGCAGTTAACAGTTTTTGCCAAAGTTCTTTTCCTACTTCGGCATCCACCATGATTTCAAACCCATCTTCGCCGGTGTAACCAGTTCTGGCGATAAAACTCGGCTGTCCCAACAGATTTGTTTCTAAGTGGCCGAATGCCTTAATTGGTGCGAGGTTTTCTTCTACAAAAGGCAGGAGATAGTTAACAGCTTCCGGCCCTTGAATTGCAATTAAAACTTTATCTTCTGAAAGGTCTGTAAAACACAGTTCGCTCAATTCTAAGTGAGTGGTTATCCAGGCTTTGTCTGCGATGCGAGTGGCGGCGTTGACAATGATTACTGCACGTTCTTCGCTAGTGATGGGGTCTGGTTCTTGGCAGTAGAAAATAATATCGTCTAAGATGCAGCCTTGGGCATTTAGCAAGACTGTATATTGAGCTTGACCGGGTTGCAAGCGGCTCAAGTCTGAGGGTACTAGGGGTTGAAATTTTTCTATTAATTGTTTCCCTCTCAAACCAAATTTTCCCATGTGGGAAATGTCGAACATTCCTGCTTGCTGGCGTACTGCTTGGTGTTCGCTGCTGATGCCTGCGTACTGTACTGCCATCTCCCACCCGGAAAAGGGCACCATTCGGGCTTTGAGTTCTAATGATAGGTCGTACAGAGGCGTGCGGGCAAGTTGGCTCGGACTCTCTGGATTGTTGGGTTCAGTTGACTTTGCCACTGGTAGCGCTTTGGTTGCGGGTAGACTGTTTTGATTTTACGGGAAAATTGGTTGTCGCGGTGTGTAGGGCGATCGAATTTAAGGACACCGCAATGCTGTTTAGGTACAAGTTGCGATCGAATTTAAGCACGCGCTGGTACTGTTTAGGTACAAATTAGGATACGGCAGTGCTGTATCCCTACTCTAATGTTTATGGAGAATAGCGGGCTCGAACCGCTGACCCCTACAATGCCATTGTAGTGCTCTACCAACTGAGCTAATTCCCCTTTCTTTTCGCGCTCTCAATCATGCCTTAACTGACCAATATTTGTCAAGCTTTTTGGGGAAATTAGTTTTGAGCCTTCGGCTGGCAAGGCTTTCGGCTTTTTTTCCACCAAACTCTCCTCGCTTCTGGACAATGGTCAATCGCCTACTATCATTTAGTAAGTGTGTTGGGATATTTCGCTCAAATGGCTCAAACAAGACCCCATGAGGAAGTAGACGACTAGCAGGGCGGCGGCTGATACCGCAACTAGGGTGCCGGCTAGCATTAGTGAAAATTCCCGTTGCGCGATCGCCTCTTGCATTAAGTGCAAAGACCAGGCAACGAGGGCAACGTCAATTATTAAAATAGGAACCAGCATAAGTTACGATTTGTAACAGCTTACCTATTGTAACAAAACTTTTCACTTCGTGCAGATCGGCTCACCTGTATTTAACTTTTGCTGTAAAACCCGGAGGGAGCAGCGGAAAGCTAGTGAGAAAAAATGATAGCTTTTCTTAATAATTACAATATGCAAAGTAAATGAGAGCTAGCTCAGCTTTAGATGTGGCGCTTTTGACTCTTGAGCGAACGCTCACGCTTTTTTGAGGGGGTAGGGTGCGTTAGCGAAGCCCGCCCCTACGGGGGCTACGCCAACGAAGAGGATCGACCTTGGACTATAACTGATTTGATAGCAGTGCGATCGCACCCTGACCCGATTCAAATTTGGTAAAATAGGTGTACTTTTAATTAAAACAAAATGCACGGCTGTTGAGGATATAAACTATGTTAACCCAAACTCAAAAACTCTACTCGCCAGAGGAATATTTGGCACTAGAGGAAGTGGCCGAGTCTAAAAGTGAATATATTGATGGCGAGATAGTTCCTATGACTGGTGGTACTCCAAATCATAATGATATTGCGGGCAATTTTTATGCACATTTAAAATTTGCGCTCCGGGGGCAAAACTATAAGGCTTTTATCGGTGACTTACGGTTGTCGATACCGCGCTATCATCTCTATACTTATCCAGATGTGATGGTGGTTCAAGGCGAACCAGTGCTTTTAGACGATCGCACAGATACAATAATTAATCCTTTGATGATTGTTGAAGTTTTGTCAAAAAGTACGAAAAATTACGACCAAGGGGATAAGTTTGATTATTATCGCTCGATTCCTGAGTTTCGAGAATATATTTTAATCGATCAGTATAAATTTTATGTGGAGCAGTTTGTCAAGATTTCGGAAAATAAGTGGCTTTTAAGTGAATACGAATCGGCAGATGCAGTGCTGGCTTTGACTTCGCTGCCGTTTCAAATTCAATTGGGCGAAATTTATGAAGGGATTAGATTTGAAACGACTCCCGCTAGTTAGGATTTCACAACCGCTTTTTTGCTGTAAAATTAACTCGATCGCCTTTTCAACTTTATGACAAATCGCTCTACTCGCGCCCTTTTTCACAGCAAAACACTCAACACTGCTTTGCGTGCTTTTAGCTTTCCGCAAGATATGGAAGTGCGCCGCCAAAAATTGGGAACGTGGATTGCTGCACTTAAAATGGGTACGTTAGACGAAGTTAAAGAAGTTTCGCTGCACGGCAGTTTTATTAATGATATTTTTCAGGATATTTTGGGATATTGCTCGGTAATTCAAGGTGCGGGGAAAGCTTGGGAAATTAACGCGGAACAAACGATATCTGATGGCGGCGGTTCTGCTGACGGGGCGATCGGCTTTTTTACTGCTGCTGGCAATCCTAAAGGCAAAGTTAAATTACAAGGAAAAGTTATTGCTCCCATTGAACTAAAAGGAGCAAAAAATGATTTAGACCGTACTGCATCCGGTCGAGCCGAGTCAGCAGTTGACCAAGGTTGGCGCTACGCTAATTATACACCGGATTGTCGCTGGATTATTGTCTCGAATTATCGAGAGTTGCGACTTTATCATACCAATAAAACTCCTGCTTATTACGAACAATTTTTTCTAACTGATTTGGCGGATATTGCAGCTTTTAAGCGGTTTTACTTTCTGCTGTGTCGCCGCAATTTTTTGCCTCAAAACCAAGCTCAAACAGTTTCTGTTATTGACAGACTGTTAAAAGACTCTGACGAAGCTCAAGAGGAAATTACCAATAAATTATATCAAGAGTACAAAGCAATTCGACTCGCTCTCGTCAAACATTTTCGCTTTACTGGGCCGCAGGATATCCCCAACCGCGATCGCGTACTTATCGAAAAAGCTCAAAAAACTTTAGACCGCGTTTTATTCATTGCTTTTTGTGAAGATAAAGGGTTGCTGCCGCGAAACACCCTCAGCAACGCTCACGACCACAAAGACCAATACAATCCTAGATCAATTTGGGAAAATTATCAATCTGTATTTCGCTGGGTTGATGTGGGAAATGATGACCCTCCTGTACCGGGATACAACGGCGGTTTATTTAAATTCGATCCGGTTTTAGACGCACAATTGACTGTGCCAAATCCCTTATGCAGTCTGCTTAATAAGCTGACCAGATTTGATTTTGATACCGAAGTTTCTGTTGATATTTTGGGGCATATTTTCGAGCAGTCTGTTACAGATTTGGAAGAATTAAATGCTGAAACTGCCGGACAGGAATACAATCAGAAAAAAGGCAAGCGGAAAACTCAAGGTGTGTTTTACACGCCTGCTTATATTACTCAATATATTGTCGAGGTTTCTCTCGGTGGCTATTTGCAGCGGCGAGAGCAAGAATTGCGCGATTTATTCCTAATGGGCGAAGTTGCTGAAGAGTCGGTTCAGCCACCAAAGAAAACTGCAATTAAGTTTTGGAAAGCGTATCGAGACGAAGTGCTGCAAAAAACGCGCGTCATCGATCCGGCGTGCGGTTCGGGTGCTTTTTTGATTGCGGCTTTTGATTATTTGATGCAGCAGTACGAAAGAGTCGATCGCGAATTGAATGCTTTGGGCTGTAAGCCAAAAGACGGCAACTCGCTGGAATTTGACAGAAGCATTTTAAGCAACAACCTGTACGGCGTAGATTTGCTGCCGGAATCGGCGGAAATTACCAAACTTTCTCTGTGGTTGAAGACTGCCGAACCTGGTAAAACCCTGACGTATTTGGATGATAATATTAAAGCGGGAAACTCGCTCGTCGCTGACAGTAATGTAGCAGATACAGCGTTTGATTGGCAAGCTGAATTTCCCCAGATTTTTGCTGATGGCGGTTTTGATGTTGTCCTTGGCAATCCGCCTTACGTGCGGCAGGAGTTGCTATCTCCAATTAAACCATACTTGCAAGCAAATTATGAATCCTATAACGGCGTAGCAGACCTTTATACTTACTTTTATGAACTCGGATTAAAGATTCTCAAACCGGGGGGAGTGCTTTCGTATATTGTCACAAATAAATGGCTGAGGTCTGGATACGGCGAACCTCTACGCAAGTTCTTTGCCAGTCAAGGTTTACTAGAGCAAATTATTGATTTCGGACACGCGCCAATTTTTGAGGAGGCTGATACTTTTCCCTGTATTGTCGCAGTCAGAAAACCTAACGCTTCTCTATGTATCTCTGAAACTGAAAGCGAGATTGAGCCAGGTAAATCTGAACCTAATTCGCCTGTGATTGTTTGTCCGGTTCCGCGCGAAGATATTGCTAATATCAACCTTACACAATACGTTCAACAACACGGTTATCAAATTTCGCGAAATCGTTTCACTGCGAATGCTTGGAGTCTGGAACCTCCGGCTGTTGATGAGTTGATGCAGAAAATTCAACGAGTGGGTTTTCCGCTAAAAGATTTTGCAGGGGTTAAGCCTTTATATGGCATAAAAACAGGATTTAACGAAGCTTTTTTGATTGATGAAGCTACTAAAAATAGTCTGGTTCAAGCAGACCCTAAATCCGCTGAAATCATCAAGCCTTATTTACGAGGTCAAGATATTAAACGCTGGAGTCCAGAGTGGGCAAATCTTTGGATTATTTTGCTGAAGTCTAGCAGCGATAGTGTATGGCCGTGGAGTAAAGCAAACGATCAAGCAGAGGAAATATTTGCACAAACATTTCCATCGGTATATAAGTATATGAAGCCGATGCAAGAAAAACTGTCTAAGCGTTCCGATCAAGGGCGTTACTGGTGGGAACTGCGATCGTGTGCCTACTATAACATTTTTCAAGAACCAAAAATTATCACTCAAGATTTGGCTACTTATTCTTGGTTTTGCATCCTCGATCAAGAGGTATACCCAGTGAATACTTGCTATCTATGGCCAACAGGAAATCTTTATATGCTTGGGTGGCTGTGTTCGCCAATAACTTGGTGGATTTGTCACCACATTTTGCAAAAAGGAATCAATGACACACTCCGAATGTTTAGAGAACAGGTAGAAACTTTACCCATCGCACCACCAACTGACTCAATTCGTGCCGAAGTCGAATTAATTGTCAGCCGTTTAATTGAAATTGCCAAAACTAATCAACAAACTCACCGAGATGTCTTGCACTGGCTGGAAATCACTTATTTAATTGATAAACTAGGACAAAAACTCGAAGATTTTTCTGCCCTTTCCTTTGCCGAGTTTGTAGCAGAAATCAGAAAGCGAATGCCGAAAACTAAATCATCCGATCCTCTCGGCGTTGCTGGACTAAAAGCAGTCCGCGAAACTTATAATGAATATGCACCGGCCATTCAATCTCGCAAAGCTGAGGCGTTGAGACTCGAACACCGTTTATCCGATTTAGTTAATCAAGCTTATGGATTGACACCGGAAGAAATAGATTTGATGTGGAAAACAGCACCTCCGCGAATGCCGATCGCCAGACTGATTTGATAGAATGTTATATTTTAGATTGTCAACCTTTGAGAAAGTCTAGAACAGTTTTGGATTGATTGCATTTATAATAAAACAACGATTAAAAGAGGAAAGCCAATGGTGACGAACCTAAATGTGGATACGGCACTGCTGCAAGAGGCGATCGAACTGGAACGAGAAATTGCGATCGAAACCTTAGTTGAAATCGCCTTGCGCGAATACATTCAACGCCGCAAACAGCCACAGAATCTCGAACTGAGCTTTGGAGAATCTCTCAGTGCATTTCGTGAAAAATATCAACTGCATGAACTGGGTTTAAATCCTGATGAAATTTGGGGAGATATTCGCGATCGAACTTTTGTAGGCCGCGAGGTCATCTTTGAATGACGCTGCGTTATTTACTCGATACCAATATTATCTCCGAACCTCTTCGTCCTCTTCCAAATGCCAATGTGATGACTCAACTAATTGAGGCAAAATCCACTGTTGCGATCGCCTCGATCGTTTGGCAAGAAGTTCTGCTAGGCTGCTATCGAATGCCAGACTCTAAGCGCCGCCGCGCGATCGAAGCCTATCTTCAGGAAGAAGTGAAAGTAAAATTACCAATTTTACCTTATACCCAAGAAGCGGCTGAGTGGTTCGCTAAAGAACGAGCCCGACTTATTCCGATGGGTCTTACACCGTCTTATGCTGATGGGCAAATTGCAGCGATCGCTAAAGTCAATAATCTGATTCTGGTGACACGAAATGTTGCTGATTATGCAAACTTTCAAGATTTGGTGATCGAAAACTGGTTTTCTTAAACTTCATTCCTGCTTATTAAGCATCCTTTGTGGTATGAACTTCTCCTTGGGGCAGGGTGAAGCATTTGGGCATAAAATCAAAGGAATGATTAAACCGCAGAGAGCGCAGAGGACGCTGAGGAAGAGAAGAGAGAGATGAAAAATTTCGATACCAAGGGATTTGATATGAAGATGAAAAAAGAGGCAACTCGCGTCGCCCCTCATCTATTTAATCAACTGAAAAATTAAACTTCCACAGCAATCTTTTGTTCCGAAGCCTCCGGCGAATTCGCTTCACTTGGCGGCACAACTTGCCAGAACTTAGGCAAATATTCCGACCAATTTGCTAAAATCTTCTCAGCTTTCTTGCTGCCGGTTCGATCGCGCTGAGCCTCAATCAACTCCTTCAATTGCGCCTCCCCAGCCGCCGTACAAACGCGCTGCATCTTCACAATCTCCCCGTTGACGTGAGCCGGGAAAGTCCCATCTTCATCGAGGAAATAAGCCAAGCCGCCCGTCATTCCAGCGCCGACGTTGCGGCCGACTTTTCCTAACACGACGATCGCGCCGCCCGTCATGTACTCGCAGCAGTGATCGCCCGCACCTTCAATGACTGCTTTCGCCATCGAGTTACGCACCGCAAACCTTTCGCCAGCTTTGCCCGCAGCCAACAGAGTTCCGCCCGTCGCACCGTACAAACAAGTGTTACCGACGATCGCATTTTCGGAAGCATCATAAGTCGCACCAGCCGGCGGTGCGATCGCGATTTCGCCGCCGTGCATCCCTTTACCAACGTAGTCGTTGGCTTGGCCTGACAGTACCAGCGTCATCCCTGGCAAATTGAACGCGCCGAAGCTTTGGCCCGCGCTACCAGTGAAGTTGAGGGTGATTTGACCGCTAAAGCCGGTGTTGCCGTGTTGCTGTGCGATCGCACCACTGATTCTTGCGCCTACAGTGCGATCGGTATTCACCAAGTTGACACTCTTGCTAACAGTGCCGTGATTGGCGATCGCACTTTGAATCTCAGCATCCGCCAGCAAATCATCGTCTAACACAGGCCCGTTGGTGTGTACGTCGCCGTGGATCAAGAAAGATCGATCGCTCTTAGTATCCGGTAACTTAGTCAAACAATCCAAATTAATCGCTTGGGTTTTAGTTAGTTGCACCCCCTCGCGCATTTTCAGCAAATCCGCGCGGCCGATGATATCTGCGATCGACTTATAACCCAATTTCGCCAGCAAACTCCGCACTTCTTGTGCTACGAAATAGAAGAAATTAACAACGTGTTCCGGCGTTCCGGGGAACCGTTTCCGCAAGTGTTCTTGTTGAGTTGTCACACCCACGGGACAACTATTCATGTGGCAAACGCGAGCCATAATGCAGCCTTCTGCAATCATTGCCACCGTGCCGAAACCGTACTCTTCGCCGCCCATCAAAGCGCCTACAATCACGTCCCAGCCGCTTTTAAAGCCACCGTCAACGCGGAGCAAAACTCGATCGCGCAATTTATTTTCCATTAGCACCCGGTGAACTTCTGTCAATCCGAGTTCCCACGGAGAACCTGCGTGCTTAATCGAACTCAGTGGCGAAGCACCGGTGCCGCCATCGTGACCGGAAATTTGAATCACATCAGCATTTGCCTTGGCGACACCAGCGGCTACAGTCCCGATGCCAACTTCCGACACCAACTTCACCGAAACTCCTGCTTTCGGATTGATTTGGTGCAAGTCAAAAATCAACTGTGCCAAATCCTCGATCGAATAAATATCGTGGTGAGGAGGAGGCGAAATCAGCGTCACACCCGGTTTCGATCGGCGCAAATAAGCAATGTACTCGCTCACTTTCGCCCCCGGCAATTGACCGCCTTCACCCGGTTTCGCACCTTGTGCGATTTTAATTTCGATTTGTTGGGCGTTCATCAGGTACTCAGGAGTCACCCCGAAACGCCCGGAAGCTACCTGTTTGATGGATGAAGAAGCTGTATCGCCGTTCTGCAAACCTTTTAAGTGAGGTAGCGTTTGTGAGAAACCGGCCTCGCTCACATCGTTTAGCACTTTGTAGCGCACCGGATCTTCGCCCCCTTCGCCGGAGTTCGATTTGCCGCCGATGCGGTTCATCGCAATCGCGAGAGTTTCGTGGGCTTCCGGGGACAAGGCGCCGAGGGACATACCGCCGGTGGCGAACCGCTTGACAATATCTGCTACAGATTCTACGTCTTCGATGGGAATGGAAGGGCGATCGCTCTGGAAATCCAGCAAATCGCGCAAAGCCGTTACCGGGCGGTTTTCAAGCTGTTGCTTGTAAACCTCGTAATGATCGTAAGCCGTTTCCGAATTTTTGAGACCCATGGGTCTCATTTTTGGTTCGGTCCCATTGCCGTTACCGTTAGTTTGAGCCTTAAAAGTAGTCACAGCCTTGTGCAAAGCCTTCGCCATTTCCGGGCTGTTCATGTGATATTCACCACCCCGGCGGTACTGCACAAAGCCGTAATTTTCCAGCTTTTTGAGGTGCAATTCTGGGAAAGCCTGACTGTGGAAAGACATTACCTCGTTAGCGAGTTCCGCCACACTCAAACCGCCGATGCGGGAAACAGTGCCTTTGAAACCCAAATCTAGCAAATCACCGCCAATGCCGATCGCCTCAAAGATTTGCGCCCCCTGATAGCTAGACAGCAGCGAAATCCCCATTTTCGACATAATCTTCAGCAAGCCGTTTTCCACCGCTGTGCGGTATCTAGCTTGAGCTTGTGTCACGGTAATATTGGGAACTTTGCCGTGCTGCATCAAATTTTGAGTCTTGGCGTCAGACCACCAGGCGCGCACGCTTTCCAAGGCCAGGTAAGGGCAAACAGCCACCGCCCCGTAACCCATCAAACAAGCGAAGTGGTGAGTGCTCCAACATTGGGCGGTATCGACAACTAGCGAAGTTTGCATCCGCAGCCCGACGCTAATTAAGTGGTGGTGAACCGCGCCAACTGCCAGGAAGGGCGGAATATAAGTACATTCAGCACTCAATCCCACAGAAGATTCGCCTTCTTCCTTCGATGGTCGATCGCTCAAAATCAGAATTCTCGAACCCTCGCGCACCGCTTCAGCCGCCTCTTGACAAAGTTGCTCGACTGCTGTTTTCAAACCAGAAGGCCCGGCAGAAATTTTGTAAAGCGTTGACAATTCGGTTGCGGTGAAAGACTTTTGGTCTTTCAAGAAAGATAGTTCAGCGTCGTTGAGTACGGGGGAATCAATTTTTAGCAGCTTGGCATTTTCCGGGATTGCTTGCAGTAAATTGCCCCGCAGGCCCACATTCATCGTCAGGGACATGACCATCCCCTCGCGCAGGGGGTCGATCGGCGGATTTGTGACTTGAGCGAACCGCTGTTTGAAATAGTTGTACAGCAACTGAGGCTTTTCTGACAATACAGCTAAGGGAGCGTCGTCGCCCATGCAGAAAGTCGGTTCTTTTCCAGAACTCGCCATCTCGACGATTACCATGTCCAAATCTTCGGCTGTGTAGCCAAAAGCAGTTTGGGTTGCTAACAGCGTTTGCGAGTCGAGGGTTGCTGTTTCGGCAAAAGGCTGCGGTTGCAAGATTTCGCGGTTTTGTTTCAGCCATTCGCCGTAGGGGTGCCGCTTAGCAATTCGCTGTTTTAGTTGCCAATTTTTGAGAATTTCCTTAGTTTGCAGGTCAACTGCAATCATTTGTCCGGGCCCCAAACGGCCTTTTTCGACAATATCTGCTTCGGGAATATCGACAACTCCGGCTTCGGAAGCGACAATTACCAAACCGTCTTTAGTAATGCAGTAGCGGGCCGGCCGCAAACCGTTGCGATCGAGCGTAGCACCTACTTGTTTGCCGTCGCTGAACACGAGCAGTGCGGGGCCGTCCCAAGGTTCTTGAATGCCACTGTAATACTCGTAAAAATCGACAATTTCTGGGTAGGGAGCCAAATCCGGCTGATTTTTGTAGGCTTCGGGTACCAGAATTGTCAGGGATTCTAGGGGGGTGCGGCCGGAGTGCACCAACAATTCCATCACGTTGTCCAAGTTGGCCGAATCGCTGCTTTCGGGATTGACAATTGGGTTGAACGTGTCGATATCAGCTTGAGTCCAATTCGGGTGAGATAAATTGGCTTGCCGCGCCTTCATCCAGGTAATATTGCCCAACAGCGTGTTAATTTCGCCGTTGTGTCCCAGCAAGCGCATCGGCTGGGCTAAGTGCCACCGGGGCATGGTGTTGGTGCTGAAGCGCCGGTGATAGACGGCAAAGGAGCTTTTATAAGCGGGATTTTTTAGGTCTGGGTAAAATTCTGCCAGTACGGCCGATCGCACCATGCCTTTATAGACGATCGTGCGGCAGGAAAAAGAGCAAGTATAAAAGTCTCGGCGGGTGAAGTTGGGGCGATTTGACAGCGCGTGTCCGATGGTGCGGCGCGCCAAAAATAGATGTTTGTCGAGTTCGTCTCCGGAAGCGTGCGGTGAACTGACAATTACTTGTTCGATTTGAGGTTGATTTTCTAGCGCTTGCTCGCCCAAAACCGATGGTACAATGGGAACTTGGCGCCATCCCAAAAGTTTCAGCCCGCGATCGGTCAGAACTTGCTCAACCACCTGCCGCGCTATAGTCGCTTGAAATTTATCTTGAGACAGAAACAGCATTCCCACGCCACAGTTTTCCCGTGCGGGAGGCACAATTCCCTGTTCGGCGAACCAAGTATCCAGCAATTCCCAAGGAATCGCGGTCATCAAACCCGCACCGTCGCCGGAATCTGAGTCAGCGCTGCAACCGCCGCGATGTTCCAGACAAGTTAAAGCTGGCAGCGCTTTTTCAATAATCGAGTGCGTAGCTTCGCCGCTTTGGTTGGCAATAAACCCCACACCGCAGGCATCTCTTTCTTCCACTAACCAGCTTTGGCCGGCGAATGGAGTTCCTCGCTCTGTTTGATGCACGTTTCTGTTTGGATCGATCGTGTTACCCATGTTGATTGAATGTTATTTCCGTGATTGTGTGGTTGATGTGTTTTTATAGCTCGGAGAGAGAAGGCTGCCGAGCGGTGGGAGCCTAGTAAACTTTAAAACAGCACATTGGAAGCTGATTGGATAAAAATTTACGTCGATGCTGCCTGTACTTAGCACTAAAACCCTGTTGGCAGATTTCAAATTATCTCGCTCGCATCGCCTCGGAGATGTCTCCTAGAATACCTTGCTGTTAAAAAGCTGTGATTCTTTGGGAAATCGCCGCCCTGCAACTATATACATTGCAGGCGATCTAGTTTTTTGTGTGGGTTTTTCCTGAGTTCGGAAGGGTAGCCTTGCGAACACAGGTAGATAGTAACTTTAGCGTAATTTTGCTTGCTGCGCTGTTGAGTTGCTTTCGTCAGCGCCCGCAGACACAAAAGCCACCTGCCCGCTAAGTCGGTAGGTGCAATGTAGCAGCGCGGTTCACAACTGGTGAAACCTGTCTTATTGTGAAGTCAACTCTCAAGCCGCGAACATCAAGTTTATCAAAAAATTGATAAAATTTCACCCATTACACTCAGAGTTGGGGTGCAAGTCTTGTCAGGGATGTTCAGAACCCTGGCTAAGATGCCTAGCCCAAAAAGGTTGACAATTTTCCCTAAGCCTATTTTGTATTTTTTTACCCACAAACTTTTTTGACACTTTATGGTCTACAGACGCGCTTGATTCTTGATTCGTTGAGGCGATTTGATGATGCAGATTTTATAACCGCAACCGTGTCGGAATTAATACCAAAACTCCTCGTTAATTGACTTAGCTAGGCCAGGATTTTTTCACTACAACAGTTCTCAATCTTGGCGATGTATGCCTTAGACTCTATGCCCACGGAGGCAAAGGCTCGCCGATCAAGCGTGCACATCATGTTACTGAGAATGGCTATATATTTTTCATTCTATTAATTAGGATCTCGAATTAAATAACTTACAATTTTAATTGTTATTGTGGGATGGGCTCTTATAGCCCGTCCACTCATGACGGGCTATAAGAGCCCATCCCACTTTCAAGAGTGGAAGTTATTTAATTCTCATTCCTTAGCGTCTTACCTTCCTCTTCAATAATGAACTGCTGTCATTCAATCAGCGTTAGCATCCTTGATTTTCTACTTAGTATCAAATCCCTTATCAACATTTATTACCTCAAATATTAAGTCTTGTTTTAAAAATTGCATTTTCATAATTTGAGCTACAAAGTAGATTAAACTAAATATAGTTAATCAATAGCACGGCCGATAGAGCGAAAATATTAGATAGTAACTCTAAAAAGCTTCAGGCTTGACAGAAGCAGTAGGAATAGGTAGGTATGGCTAGTATAACAAATATTTTGCGAGGATATCAGATTAACGAGCAAATATACGCAGGCAATCGAACTCTAGTTTATCGTGCCCGTCGGTCTGCCGATCGGCAGCCCGTAGTGATCAAACTGCTGCGAAATGACTTTCCCCGCTTCCACGAACTCGTTCACTTCCGCAATCAGTTTGTCATTACTAAAAACTTAGAGATCCCCGGCACTGTCAAGGCATACAGCCTGGAGACATACCATAACCACTATGCTCTGGTGATGGAAGACTTTGGCGGAATTTCCTTAAATAGCTACCTCGCTAGTCTAGTGTTCGCCAGCAAGGAACCTCTGGAAGGGTTGCCTATTAACGAGTTTCTTCCCATTGCCATTCAAATTGCCAACTCGCTTGACGGACTTTATCGCCACCACGTCATCCATAAAGACCTCAAACCTGCCAATATTTTAATTAACCCTGTCAGCAAACAAGTTAAGCTGATTGACTTCAGCATCGCTTCCCTGTTGCCGCGCCAAACCCAAGAAATTCAAAATCCCAACCTCCTCGAAGGCACTTTACCTTACATATCTCCCGAACAAACTGGGCGAATGAACCGAGGCATTGATTACCGCACGGATTTCTACTCTCTGGGAGTTACATTCTACGAACTGCTGACGAGACAGTTGCCTTTCCAAAGCGAAGATCCGATAGAGTTAGTACACTGTCACCTTGCCAAGCAGCCTATCCCACTCCATCACCTCAACAAAAGCGTTCCATTGGTGCTGTCTGAAATTGTTAGCAAACTGATGGCGAAGAATGCTGAAGATAGGTATCAAAGTGCGATCGGACTCAAGTTTGATTTGGAAACTTGTTTGTACCAGTGGCAAGAAACTGGAGAAATCGCCTCTTTTAAGCTAGGGCAGCGAGATTTGTGCGATCGCTTCATCATTCCCGAAAAATTATATGGTAGAGAGAACGAAGTATTCTCCCTACTGGCAGCCTTCGATCGCGTAAGTGCAGGAAGCGCGGAAATGATGCTGGTGGCTGGCTTCTCAGGTATTGGCAAAACCGCCGTCGTCAACGAAGTTCACAAACCGATTGTCGCAGCGAGAGGCTACTTCATCAAAGGCAAATTCGACCAATTTGGACGCAGCCAACCATTCTCAGCTTTTGTACAAGCTTTTCGCGATTTAATGGGTCAATTGTTGAGTGAAACCGACGCTAAAGTTGAACAGTGGAAGACTCAAATTATGACAGCATTGGGCGAGAATGCTCAGGTAATCGTTGAGGTAATTCCTGAACTAGAACGGATTATCGGAGAGCAACCACCCGCACCAGAGCTTTCGGGCAGTGCTGCCCAAAATCGCTTCAATCGCTTATTAGAGAAGTTCATTCAACTGTTCACAACCAAAGAACATCCCCTCGTCATCTTCTTAGACGACTTGCAATGGGCAGACTCAGCCTCATTAAACTTGATTCAACTTTTGACGAGCGATCGCGATCGGCACTATCTCTTTTTAATAGGAGCATATCGAGATAACGAAGTCAGTCCCGTGCACCCTTTAATGCTGACATTATCCGACATTCAACAAACCGGAGCCACAGTCAACACTATTACTCTCGCGCCACTCGATTGTTTCAATTTAAATTGTTTGATTGCCGATACTTTAGTTTGTTCTAGAGCGTTGGCCATGCCCTTAACAGAACTGGTCGATCAAAAAACCCAAGGCAATCCATTTTTCAGCACACAATTTCTCAAATCTTTGCATGAAGATGGGCTAATTACCTTTAATTTTGACGAGCGGTATTGGCAGTGCGATATCGCCACAGTGCGAACCTTAGCTCTGACAGATGATGTTGTCGAGTTCATGGCGATTCAATTGCAAAAGTTGCCGATCCAGACGCAAGAAGTTTTAAAGTTAGCGGCCTGCATTGGCAACGAATTCGATTTGGCAACGCTGGCGGTAGTGTGTGAAAAATCTTCTTCAGATACGGCAGCCAACTTGTGGCCAGCTTTGCAAGCAGGGTTGATTCTGCCACTAACTGAAGTTTATAAATTTTTCAGTTCAGAGGAGTTTGAATTCACAAATCAGAATTCAGAAGAAGAAAGCAATACTTCTGACTCGTGGTTCCAGAATCCCGACTCCTGTTATTACAAATTTTTGCACGATCGCGTACAGCAAGCAGCTTACGTTTTGATTCCAGAATCCCAGAAACAATCCACTCACCTCAATATTGGTCAACTTTTGTTGATTAATACTCCAACAACAGAAAGAGAAGAGAAAATTTTTAATATAGTCAACCAGTTGAATTATGGTGTTGATTTAATTACCGAACCAACAGAGCGTTACCAACTGGCTGAGTTGAATTTAATCGCTGGACGCAAGGCGAAGAATTCTACTGCTTATGCTGCAGCACGCAAATATTTAAGTTTTGGCAGGCAAATCCTAGCTCCCGATAGCTGGCACACTCACTATGAAACAGCCCTGGAACTGCACGTATTAGCGGCCGAAACCGCATACCTGAGCTATGATTTTCAGGAAATGGAGGAATTAGCAGCTTTAGTCCTGCACAATGCCAAAACGCTGCTGGATAAGGTCAAAGTTTATGAAATCGAGCTTTCTGCTTGTACGGCGCAAGTCAAACCTCAACAAGCCGTTGAAATGGGCTTAGCAGTTCTCAAACTCTTGGGAATTTGCTTCCCAAAAAATCCAACTCCGGCAGATATTCAGCAGGGACTAGGACAAACCGCATCACTTTTTGCTGGCAAAAAAATTGCCGACTTTATTGATTTGCCAGAAATGGAAAATCTCCAAAAACAAGCAGCCTTGCGAATTTTATCAGGTTTAGTTTCTCCAGCCTACATCACGGCTCCACTTCTCCTGCCACTGGTTATTGTCGAAATGGTTAATTTGTCGGTTAGTTATGGCAATGCGCCCTTATCTGCTTTTGCTTACGGCTTGTATGGATTGGTATTAAGCGGTGTAGTTCAAGACATTGAAACAGGGTTTGAATTTGGAAAACTAGCGTTAAATATTGTAGATTTATTTAATGCTAATTATCTCAAAACTAAAGTATATTATACAGTCGGCGTTCACATCATACATGGTAAACATCATGTTAAAGAAACCATCCCTCTTTTAAAAGAGGGTTACGCCAGAGGACTGGAAACAGGAGAGCTAGAATTAGGATATTCTGCCAAAGAAATCTCTCAATATTCATATTTAATCGGTCGGGAAATTGCGGGACTCGAACAGGAGGTGGCGACTTACTGCAATGCGCTGGTTCAATTTAAACAAGAAGCAGCTTTAAATTATACTAAAATCGTTCATCAGGCTTTATTAAATCTGCTGGGGCGATCGGAAAATCCCTGTCAATTTGTGGGAAATGCTTACAATGAAGAAACAATGCTCCCCTTTCACATCCAAGCAAACGATCGCAACGGACTCCACTATTTTTATTTCCATAAATTGCTTGTGTGTTACCTGTTTGGAGAAACCGAGCAAGCTTTAGAAAATGCTCGGCAAGCCGAACAGTATTTAGACGCGGTTATGGGTATGCTTAATGTGCCGATATTCTATTTTTATGACTCTCTAGCACGGCTGGGAGTTTGTAGCGATGTGGGTTCATCCCAAGAGAAACAAGAACATCTGCAAAAAGTGAGAAGCAACCAGGAAATCCTTCATAAATGGGCACATCACGCCCCCATGAATTTTTCGCACAAATGTTACCTAGTGGAAGCCGAACTGTTCCGAGTGCTGGGTGAGAATGTGCAGGCGATGGAGGCATACGATCGCGCCATTTTTCTGGCTAAAGAAAACGATTATCTCAACGAAGAAGCTCTGGCGAATGAATTGGCTGCTAAATTCTACCTGGCATGGGGGAAAGAAAAAGTTGCCCAGGTATATTTAATAGATGCTTACTATGCTTATGCTCGTTGGGGAGCGAAAGCAAAAATCGACGCTCTAGAACAACGCTATCCCGAACTTCTGGCTCCTATATTCAAACAGGAAAACGCTCGTTCATTGGAGAAAGGTACTACCTCCCATGAGACTTCATTGATTTCTATTCATCGCCAAACAATTGCTGGCAGTACGAGTACCACAGTCATAGATTTACCAACTGTTATCAAAGCTTATCAAGCTTTGTCTAGCGAAATTAAGCTGGAACAATTGCTCACTACCCTGATGGAAGTGGCGATTCAGAATGCAGGCGCTCAAACAGGAGTATTAATTTTAAAAGAAGACGACAACTGGACTATCGCCGTCCACTGTAGCGATCGCCAAGGCTGTCTTCTGCAAGAAACTATTGGGATTGAGGAGAGCGAATCTATTCCCCAGACTGTGATTAATTACGTTAAACGTAGCAATAAAACCCTAGTTTTCGATGATGTCAAGACTGAATTAATATTTAGTTCTGACCCCTATATCCAGCAGCACCAACCTAAGAGCATCCTATGTACTCCGATTATCCATCAAGGCAAAATGATGGCAATTCTGTATTTGGAAAATAATCTGACGACGGGGGCATTCACTGGCGATCGCGTCGCCCTCCTCAACATCCTCTGCTCCCAAGCTGCCATCTCGCTGGAAAACGCCCGCTTGTATCAGCAATCTCAACAGCTTTATCAACAATCTCAGGATTATGCCCAAAAACTGGAGCAGTCTATTCAGAATCTCAAACAGATGCAGTTGCAATTGGTACAGGGTGAAAAGATGTCTGCTTTGGGAAATTTAGTCGCAGGGGTAGCCCACGAAATTAACAATCCCGTAGGCTTTATCGCCGGCAACTTGCAACCTGCTCAAGACTACGTGGGGGATTTATTCAATTTGATTGATTTGTATCAAGAAAAATTTCCCAATCCGGGAGGGGAAATTGAAGCCGAAATAGAGGATATGGACTTGGAGTATTTGCGAGAAGATTTGCCAAAATTGATTGGCTCGATGAAGGAGGGAGTCGAGCGCATCCGCAATATCAGTACGAGTCTGAGAACGTTTTCCAGGGCTGATAGCGATCGACCAGTTTCTTTCAATATTCACGATGGACTAGAGAGCACTCTGCTAATTCTCAAGCACCGTTTAAAAGCCAGCGAGTTCCGCCCTGCCATTGAAGTTGTGAGAGAGTATGGTAAATTGCCTCTAGTGAAATGCTTTCCCGGACAGTTAAACCAGGTATTTATGAATATACTGGCTAATGCCATTGATGCTCTGGAGGAGTCAAATAAGGGGCGCAGTTTTAGTGAAATTAAAGCCATACCTAATCAAATCACGGTTCAAACTGCTCTGAGCGAAGACAACAATCAGGTTTTGATTCGGATTAAGGATAATGGAGTGGGGATGTCGAAGGAAGTCCAAGAAAATATCTTTAACCACTTATTCACAACCAAGCCTGTGGGTCAAGGAACGGGATTAGGATTGTCGATCGCCCATCAAATTGTGGTGGAAAAACATGGAGGTACGTTACTCGTGAATTCTTCTTTGGGGGAGGGTTCGGAGTTTGTGATTTCTATTCCGGTGTGAGCCTTTTGTAGTAAGGCTTGAGGGCAATTAGTGCCGTTGAGTAAGAAGAGACATACGGATTTTCCGGGTTTCTAAATCCCCATGTGTTTAGAAGTGAAATTGTGAGTGGTAAGCTGTGAAACGTAATTTTTTCTATTGGCGTCTAATATTGTTAGTCTCGATTTTACCCGTAATGGCGATCGTCCCGTCTTTAGTCTGGAATCAACCCGCAAGAGCACAAGAGGGGGAAAAGGCTGGGTTGATTCATGCTTCGAGATCCCGCCAGGGAATTCATTCCCTGGCTGATAGCGAAAGTCGGTTAAAACCGACTGAAATATTGACAGATAGTCCTCTTGAGAGGACTTCAGCTATGAGACAGGGAATTCATTCCCTGTCGGAATATAGGTTTTTGGCTCAATCTCTACCGCCAGATTCCAGAATCAAACAAGGCCGCCAAGTGTCTCTAAACGGCCGCATTCTCCCCCTAAGTTGGACTCAGCAGCCGGCAAACAGCACTTCTGCGAATTTCCGAACTTGGATTGCTGATGTTGGATTGATGCAAGGTGCGGGAGTGGATTTGCTTAGCAGCGCCGACAGTACCAAACAACCTGTGCAGTGGTTTTCGGTATCTTTAACCGGTGATCAAAGCTTAGCAACCTGGGCAACAGGCCCGTATCGTTACTTAGATGTTACCGATTTTGCTAGACTTGCGGGCTGGGAGATATCTGCTGATGGGAATATTCTAAAAATTACTTCTCAAACTGCAAGTGTTACCGGAATTCGGCAAGCAGAAATAGAATCGGGCGATCGCATTGTAGTAGATATCGATCGACCCGCCCCTTGGCAAGTCAACTTTGTCAATAAACCAATCCCGTCGCCGACACCCACACCCAACCCCCCGGACGACCCCACAAAGCCCGCTATCCCACTGCCAAACCTCCGCGCAGCGCCAAACCTCGAAACACCAGACGACCCGACCAAACCCGCTCTCCCGCTGCCAATAACGCCCGCAGCGCCGATCGCCGGTCAAGAATGGTCGATCGCGATCGATGCCAAAGTCGATCCGGCGTTACTTCAGGAAACTTTTCAAACCAGCCAACAATTGCTATCACTAAAAGTCGAACCTGACGGAGATCGAACCAAAGTCAAAGTGAAGATTCCTTTAGGTTGGCGGCCGCAAGTTTTGGGCCTGGGAAATCCCAATCGATTAGTTATCGACATTCGGCCAGATTCGCTAGTAGAAAAAAACATCGTTTGGGCGCCCGGTGTGCAGTGGCGGCAGCAGTATCAGAATTTAGGAACCGATCGTTTTCCGGTAGTTTGGTTAGAAGTTAATCCGCGTCAAGCGGGTGTGAAAATTCGACCAATTCTCAGCAATCCGCCTGCCGATCGAGGCACTGCACCTTTATTGGAAACAGCCGAAGTTTCCGGTGCTGCTGCGGCGATTAATGCAGGGTTTTTTAATCGAATTAATCGCTTAGCTTTAGGGGCAATTCGGCGCGACAATAAATGGCTTTCCGGGCCGATATTGAACCGGGGGGCGATCGCGTGGAACGATCGGGGAGAATTTGCGATCGATCGTTTAACTTTGCAAGAAACTGTGATGACTCCGGCCAATCAACTTTTGCCTGTTTCTCATCTCAATAGTGCCTACGTACAACCGGGAATCGGTCGCTACAATTCTGATTGGGGAACAACTTATACTCCGTTGTCTGGCAATGAAATAGTTGTGACAGTTGCTGGCGATAGAGTTGTCAGCCAATCCCCCGGAGGTGCGCCGGGAACAACAACTTTTCCCATTCCAGCTAACGGTTATATTTTGGCTTTGCGTGCCGATTTGTTCCCGGCATCTGAACTTTCTATCGGCACTTTATTGCGTTTGGAAACTAACACTTTTCCTGCTGATTTCAACCGTTTTCCTTACATTATCGGCGGCGGCCCGGTGTTGGTACAAAACAGTCAAGTTGTGCTGGATGCTAAGGCGGAAGGGTTTAGCGATGCGTTTGTTAGACAGACAGCAATTAGAAGTGCGATCGGGCGAAATGCTGCGGGGAATTTGCTGATTGTAGCGGTGCACAATCGCGCGGGCGGGGCGGGGCCAAATTTCGCAGAACTGGCGCAGATTTTGCAGCAAATGGGTGCTGTGGATGCTTTAAATTTGGATGGGGGAAGTTCGACGGGTTTGTATTTGGGAGGTAGTTTGCTCGATCGACCTCCGTCAACTGCTGCGAGAGTTCATAATGCGATCGGTATTTTCATTCAACCATAAGTAGTTAAAGATTTTTGAGGCACATAGTTGCCAAGAGAGCGCTCTTTCATAGATATTAAGAGCGCTTAAACGCAACTACATACCTTTTTTGTGCCAGTTGCGCTCAGGACTAAAATATTAAGCAGCGGCCGTAGCATTTGCTTCCAGAGGCTCGATTTCCTCCGGCGTAGCGTGACGGCGCGGATCATTAAAGCTGCGTGCCGCTAGCCAGTTAGAATTTTGCGCCGCCTCGCAACCAATCACGTAAAGCGAAGATTGGTTAAAAGCAGCCCAGAGAGCATCACAAGCCTGTTTATCCATCAGTGAATCGGCGATCGGGCGATCGTGAATCAGAGCAAATAAATCAAACTCATTTCGTTTTGGATTCCACTGATATTGCAAAATAGGAGCATAACCCATTTCGATCAATTGTGCGATCGCGCGATCGGGCGTATATCCGTCTAAATGCACCCGATTGAGATAGATAGACACTTGCACATACTCATCTCTGGCAGGTAGCAGTCGGTAATTCGAGTTAGTCATCATTATTTGTCTCCGTGCAGTAGTAATAAGAACGGCCTGCAATATCGGGGCGTTTTTCAGCCTTCATTTTATGCTGAGCACATCGTCGCTTAGCATAAAGGTCTTTTTCAATTTCAGTCTCGCCGGGGGCATAAAAAGGACGGTGAGGAAGCAGTTCCGCTTCTAAATCCTCCCAAGATTTCTCTGGGTTGTCTGAATCTCTCAGCATTTGTCCCTCGCGGTTGGTTCGAGGATGCCATTTATTCGATATAGTCGATCGGTCATTCGATTTTAGATTTTAGATTTTGGATTTTGGATTGACTTGCGCGAGATAAATTCGGGGGACGCAAGGATTTGAGATTTGAGATGCTTTCGATTGATTTGCGCGAGATAAATCACGTGGCGGCTACCACATGAAGAAATTCGCTTGTCATCAGTGTGTTTCCTCAGTTTTGGCGATCGTCTTGACGCGCTGGGGCTTTGGCTCTAAAACGGGTTCGTTTTCCTGTAACCAAGTTTCGATATACTCCAACAGAACCTCATTCATGCTGAGGCTACGCATGGCGCAAGATGCTTTGAACTTGGCTCTTGTCTCTTCAGGTAGATAGATTTTTACGGACACAGTTTTACTTGTAGTCAAAGTTTCCATATCGCTATATCGATTTGTCTATGTGTCTAGCCTGACACACAGGCGCGCGATCGGATAGGGTCGCTTGTCGATATAAGGACTTGTCGCTTTGTCCCTATATCGATATAATAACAGACATAGCCAAAAAACGACAACCGCGCCGAGTTAAACGCCATTGCCGTTTCCATACATTTTGCAAACAATGCTTGACATCCCAGTCTCCCTGTGCTAGCTTGTCGAATAGTATTGTGTTTAATCCAAAAATCGCAGCACTTCAGCTATGTTCACAGCCAACAGCTATTTTTATTTTTGGTACAGCCAAGTTCGCCCGGAGTGAATTTGCAATTCACTGTGAACATCCGGGCGAACCGCAGATTAACACCTGCGGTTTTGTTTTTTCTACTTCTTTCCCCAACAACCAATCGAGTACAAGCGAAAACAGCAATGACATTATTCAGTAACTGGTACTACAGCTTTTATTTTTGGCCCAACAAGAGTTCTGGGTAAATTGTCGCGCTGTCTTTTCGCACGAACCCGGAACTCCTAAAAGTTCCGGGTTTTTTGTTGTCAACCACCCACTTAATTTTGCTGGAAAATATCCTCATGTTAGAAGCCAAACTCGTAACCAAATCTCATCCCGAACACCAAACAATTGTCAAACTTTCAGAAACAGTCTCAGTCGGCGGCACAGAATTATTAATCATCGGTGGCCCCTGTACCGTAGAAAGCTCCGCACAAATGGAAACAGTTGCCCGCCAACTATCCGCCGCCTCCGTGCAAGCTTTGCGAGGCGGAGTCTACAAACCCCGCACTTCTCCCTATTCTTTCCAAGGGATGGGAATTGAGGGACTGGAAATTTTAGCCGATGTCAGCCGGCGTTACGGTTTGCCCGTGGTGACAGAGGTAATGTCGAGCGCCCAAATTGAGCCAGTTGTCACCTATGCTGATATGCTGCAATTAGGCAGTCGGAATATGCAAAACTTCGAGTTACTAAAGGCGATCGGTCAAGCCGGAAAACCAGTTTTGTTAAAACGCGGCTTGTCAGCCACAATCGAAGAATTTGTGATGGCCGCCGAATACATTGTCAGTCACGGAAATCCTCATGTAGTTCTCTGCGAAAGAGGCATCCGCAGCTTCGACAATTACACCCGGAATGTATTAGATTTAGGTGCAGTCGTAGCCCTCAAACAGTTAACTCATTTGCCAGTAATTGTAGACCCTTCTCACGCCGTCGGCAAGCGAGAATTAGTCGCACCACTCGCCAAAGCAGCGGTTGCTTGCGGTGCAGACGGATTAATTATTGAATGTCACCCGCAACCAGAAAAATCGGTTTCTGACGCGCGGCAAGCTCTTTCTTTACCAGATATGGTAGATTTAGTTGCGAGTTTACGGCCTGTAGCCGCCGCCGTTGGCCGGTGCATACCAGATATTAAGTCATTAGTCATCAGTCATTAGTCATTAGTTATTAGTCATCAGTCATTAGTCATCAGTCATCAGTCATCAGTCATATTATGTCCGGTCGATTACCCCTAATACGGTAGGGGCGGGTTCACCCACAATATCTGCCAATAATTAACAATCTCAAAAACCCGCCCTTTTAATCGCTCGATCGGAGATGATATCCTTAGTCATTAGTTGGCGCCGCAGGACTTGGCTTTTGTAGGGTCAGAATTTATTCTGGCGCACTTTTGCGGGGAAAGCGAAATTAGATTAAAATAAAAGCACAATCAACACTGTCATCTACAATATTTGGCTTTTATTATGGCAATACTACTTAAGGTTCCCTCGATCGTCTGTTCTGGCTGCGGTGATACAATTACCAAAGCCATCAAAACTGTTGACTCCGAAGCTACTGTCAATGTGGATGTCGCAGCTAAGACTGTTACTGTTGAAGCCCAAGCTTCTGATGAGTCAATCAAACAAGCTGTGGTAGCTACGGGCCACACCATCCAAGGAGAATAAGATTAGGTTTCGTCTAAGTGTTCGGCGACTGCTTGGTAAAGTTCAAAAACGTGGCGATCGAGTAAACTATAAAAAACTTGTCTCCCAACCTTGCGGTAACTTACCAACCGCATCGCCCGCAAAGCCCGCAACTGGTGCGATACTGCTGACTCACTCATACTCAACGCCACAGCTAAGTCACACACGCACAGTTCTTGTTTTGCCAAAACCGACAGTAGCCGCAGGCGATTCGCATCTCCCAAAAGACTGAAAAACTCAGCCATCCGCTGAGCTTTTGCGGTGTTGAGAACCTGTGTTTGGATGTCGCCAGCCCGCACACAGTCAACTAAGTGCGATGGATCGCACATTGGTGTATCGTTTTGTTCGTGAGACTGACTTATCGCTCCGTTAACAGCAGAGTTGGGTGACATCTTTTCCCGGCTAGTTTTAATTCTCATTTTCATTTTAGTGCGATCGGCAAACCTTTTGTAACAAAACTTTTACATTCCCTTGACTTATATCTGAATATGTGTTCATATATAAGTATAGACAAACAACCCCACCAGGAGAAGCTCAAATGACTACCGCCACCCAAACAAAATGTGCCTGCCCTTCATGTTCGTGCGTTGTCAGTCCCAGCGAAGCCATTGAAAAAGACGGCAAAACATATTGTTCCAGTGCTTGCGCTGACGGACACCCCAACGGCCAAGGCTGCGGCCATACAGGCTGCGAGTGCAACAAATAAATATTCGGCTTCAGAAAAGGTTAATCACCCACTGCCAAATATCTCTAAAGGGAGATGCGAACCGCGCATTTCCCAATTTTTTTGCTTTTAGGTTAAAGAAAAGTTAAAATAAAGCTAACTTAAGGTTAAGACTGCATTAATAGACTAAATACAGAGCGAAAAAGCACAATTGCTACTTACGCAATACAATAGAAGCAAGTTGGCGCCGCGATACAGAGTACAAATAGTGCTATTAACAGCAGAGACCGAACCAAAAGTTGAATACCAAAAGTTAAATTAGGAGGGGGCAATGAAAGAGCGGGAAGATTTTTTACATCCTCGCAATCGCTACTACGGTGATTTCACGCCAGAAAACTTGGCGTTTAATGCCAATTTGCAGGAGTTTGCTCAAAAAATAACTTATATTTGCTCGCTGGAAACAGGGGGGAAAATTAGTGCTGAGAAAGCCTATAAAGATATTAAGATGCTTTGGAAAGACTTAAAATCCTCTAAGAAGCAATTGGGAATTGGCCAAAACCCCCCCAGTACCGAGGAGCAAAATTCACCTTAAAGTCATCGCAGCCAACGCAGCGTTTGCAATCGAAAACCCCTGCGATTGCAAACGCTGCGTTTTGCTGCGTATCCAGCAAATGTAAGGTGCTTGCTAGGCGAACTTTAGAAAGTCTATGGTTTGGGATTTGGTGCAGTTTCTCCTGCAAAGGAAGTACAATTGCCGCCGAGGCCAGAAATAATCGTGCAAGTATTAGTTTTCAGCATTCCCTGATAAGTATCAGCACCGGTGCCGGGGCCGCCCAACTCGTCGCTGTAAAGTTCCTTGTCCCAAATTTTGACATTTGCCTCCCTCGCCACAGTCTCCATCAACTTCGGATTAGTTGTAGTTTCGGCAAAAATAGTCGGCACTCCTGTACTCTTAATTTCTGAGGACAATTCGGCAATTCTTGCGGCCGTGGGCTGTTCCTCTGTCGTCACACCCTGTAAAGCTCCAGCCATCTCCAAACCGTAAGCATCGGCATAGTAACTCAGAGCATCGTGAGTTGTTACTAACTTGCGTTTTTGGGCTGGAATAGTCGCAATTTGAGCTTTGATCCAAGTATCTACTTTTTGCAACTCATCTGTTAAGGCGGCTGCATTTTTTGTATAAAGTTGAGCATTGGTGGGAGAAACTTCGATCAATTGGTCGCGAATTGTTTCTACCATACGGATGCCATTTTGAGGGTTATGCCAAACGTGAGGGTCAGGGACTTTTTCGCCTTCTGCATGGGCTTCATTTTCCGCTTTCTCTTCGCCGTGTTCGTGCTCGTGTTCGCCTATCAGCGGTTTGGGAACTGCGAGTTCGTGTACGGCGATTTTGGGTGCGGAATTACTGCTAGATTCAATTAACTTAATGATGCTGGGTTCGTGGTTGTAGCCGCCGTATAAAATCAGATTTGCGGTTTCAATCGCTTTGCGGTCTTCCGGCTTAGTTTGATAGGCGTGGGGGTCGTCTCCCGGCTTGATTAGACAGGTGGTGTCGATCGAACTTTGAGCGATTTCTCTAGTTAGGTTGCAGATAACGCCAGTCGTGGCGACGACTTTGGGCAAGTTGGCGGCCTGACTGGCTGGAGTTTGAGTTGCGGCGGGACTCTCTGACACCGGATTGGTTGCGTTCTGTCCTCCACTGCAGCCAACCAGCCCGCAGCCAATTGCCAAAACAGTGGCACCGCAAAATCTGCGGGTTTTTCCAGGCAAGTTCTTTAACATTTTCACCTTTGGAACGATAATCATTATTGCTTTTTCGAGTTATCCTATTGTAGTAGCTACGAACAAGAATCGTTCTCAAAATCTCTAATTATGCTAGAAGTGCAAGACTTGGCTGTCAATTATCGCGGAATTGCAGCCCTCAACAGCGTGAATTTCCAGTTAGATCCCGGACAATTAACGGGTGTGTTCGGCCCCAACGGCGCGGGGAAAAGCACGATGGTGAAAGCGATGCTGGGATTGATCCCGGCTTGTCGCGGTTTGGTGAAATATCAGGGGCGGTTGTTGAAGCAGCAGTTATCGCGGGTGGCTTATGTGCCCCAGCGATCGCAAATTGACTGGGATTATCCGATTACGGTGTGGAATGCGGTGATGATGGCGCGAACCGTTAAGACTGGCTGGTTTCGCAGCCCCTCGAAGCAGTCCCAAGAATTGGTCAAAGCCGCTTTGCTGCGGGTGGGAATGTGGGATTTGCGCGATCGACAAATTGGCGAACTGTCTGGCGGACAGCAACAGCGGATTTTTTTAGCAAGGTCGATCGCCCAACAAGCCGATTTATTTTTCTTCGACGAACCTTTTAACGCGATCGACAAAGCAACCGAAGAAATTATTTTCGATATTTTTGCCGAACTAAAAGCAGAAAATAAAACATTGCTAGTAATCAGTCACGATTTAGGCGAAACGTTAAAACAGTACGACAATTTATTATTGCTCAACAAGCAGTTAATTGCGAGCGGTTCCTGCCAGGAAGTGCTCACCGCAGCCAATATTCAAAAAGCCTATGGATACGATTTAAGTTTAGTGTCAGCGTAAGCCAAAAAAGATTTATCTTTAAAATTGATTGTGGCACAGGCGTCCCGCCTGTGCAATTGATTGTGGCACAGGCGTCCCGCCTGTGCAATTGATTGTGGCACAGGCGTCCCGCCTGTGAAGTAGATTGTGGGACAGGCGTCCCGCCTGTGAAGTGGATTGTGGGACAGGCGTCCCGCCTGTGAAGTGGATTGTGGCACGGGCGTCCCGCCTGTGCAATTGATTGTAGTTAAAAAAAACCTATTATTAACCTAATTCAATGTTAAACCTACTAATTGAGCCGCTACAATTCGAGTTCATGCGAAATGCGATCGCCGTCGGCATTTTGCTAGGAATTCTCTGCGCCGTTGTCGGTTCATACCTAATTGTACAGCAAATGGGAATGATGGTTGACATGATTGCCCATTCAGTATTAGCAGGATTGCCCGTAGCTTTTTCTTTAGGTTTCAATATTTCGATCGGTGCCTTTATATCGGGAATTATCAGCGCCGTGATTATGGCGTGGATTCAATCCCAATCGCGCCTAAAAATTGATGCAGTCATGGCATTAATTTTATCGACATTTTTAGCAATTAGCGTCACCTTAATTAGCCTGTTGCGGACAACAAAATTAGACCTAGATGGGTTTTTGTTTGGGAATATATTGTCAGTTGCACCTGCTGACGTGCAGCAGACTTTTGTGATAACTTTGATTATTTTGGCGATCGTTAAAATCTTTTACAAAGAACTGCTATTCTATACTTTTGACCCCCTGGGGGCGCAAGCCTGCGGTTTGCCTGTAAACTGGATTTATTTGGGGATGATTTCGGCGATTACGCTGACGATTGTTGCGAGTTTGCAAACCGTGGGAGCGCTGTTAGTAATTTCGCTGTTAATCGGGCCGGGAATGACGGCGTATTTGTTGGTAAAAGAGCTACATTTAATGATGGGATTAGGAGCTATTATTGGGATTACAGCTAGCGTGACTGGTATGTATCTCAGCTATTATTGGAATATGCCGTCTGGTGCGGCAATTGTATTAGTTGTTTTTGGGTTATTTTTAGTAGCTTTGCTGTTCAGTCCCAGTCAAGGGATTTTGACAAGAAAGAGAGGATAACACTCCAGGACGCACTTCGACGCTTAGAAACCGGGTTTTTTACTCGATGCGGTATGCAACGAAGTAGACGCTCGAAAAAGCCGGTTTCTCGGCATCCGTGGGTAAATCCTAAAGTTTTCAATTGTTTATGTTTTGGTCAAACCGGCACCTATGCGAACTTAGCGCCCCCCGAAGCCTTTGCCACGCATAAACTTTGACCAAACCAGCAATTCGCCTCCACAGCCGCCAGCCGCGAGAAACTGGCCTTCGGGATGCCATGCGAGACAGGAAAAACCGCCCTCTGCACCTTTGAGAATTTGCAGCAATTGTTCTGCTTCATACCACAAACAAACTTGACCATCTGCGGCTGCAGAAGCTAATAAAAATGTGGTAGGTTGAAAGGCGATCGCATTTACAACTTTTTCATGCACTTCTAACGCCCAACCTTCCCAACCGACTCTTTCATCAGCGTCTCTTTCCCAGACAGAAATGCCTTGAGAACTCGAAGCAGCTAACAAAGGTGCACCCAAAGAATTAGTTTTACCCGACCAAGCTAACTGCCGAACTTTCCCCGGAAAACCCTGCATTATCCACGGTTGAGAACTGCCCCATTCATTAACAATTAGGGTGTTGTCAATATTACCGCAAGCTAAATATTTCCCTGACGTATCCCAAGAAATTGCACCTGTTGCAGACGGTACTGACAAGACGTGCGGGTCTTCGTCCCAGTCTTCGCCGTCCCAAACTTTGACACCTTGATAGCCGCTAACTGCCAGATATTTAACAACAGGATGCCATGCTAAATCGAGGATAGATGATGAGTCGAAATTCAGCGTTACTTCAACAACATCATCATCAGCATTCCAAACTTGAACGCAGCGGCCCATACTAAAAGCTAACTGATTGCAGTTCGGACTCCAAACTAACTTGTCCACCCAGACGCGCTGGTTGTCCAAATTAGCAATTAATTCCCCAGAATTAACGCGCCAAATTTGCACCCGTCCGTCTTGTCCGCCAGCAGCTAGGAATTGACTGTCGCGTGAAAAAGACAAGCAATCGGCTGATTTACCCGTAGCAGTTTGTAGCGGTTGCAAGGACAATTCATTCATTGTCCCTACAGTCCCTAACATCACTTCGCCCGCAGCGGAACAGACTGCTAAAGTTTTGCCATCCGGCGACCAAGTAACAGCAGTTACGTAGTCAGACAGCATTTTTTTAGCGTGAAATTGCAGGGTTAGTTCACTTTTATTTGTCTTTTTGTTACCCATATTTATTGAATCTGACATATTGTACTATTCTTAAGAACGGGCAAGATGCCCGTTCCACAAGAGATGAATTCTCTTCTTGTGGAACAGGCATCTTGCCTGTTCCCTTCCACAAAAGATGAATTTTCATCTTGTGGAACAGGCATCTTGCCTGTTCCCTTCCACAAAAGATGAATTTTCATCTTGTGGAACAGGCATCTTGCCTGTTCCCTTCCACAAAAAGATGAATTCTCTTCTTGTGGAACAGGCATCTTGCCTGTTCCCTTCCACAAAAGATGAATTTTCTTCTTGTGGAACAGGCCGGAAAGCCTGTTCCCTTCCACAAGAGATGAATTCTCTTCTTGTGGAACAGGCATCTTGCCTGTTGCTAAAAGGCTTATTGAAAATGCTTCAATATGTCAGTTAAACCAGACATTTACGAAAATCCTCTCGCAATTGATTTTCGTTTAAATTCCGACCGATAAATACAAGCTCATTTTTAGGAGTTTCTGTATCTTTCCAAGGTCTATCCGGTCGGCCATCGAACACCATGTGTACTCCTTGAAAAACAAATCGCTTGTTGTCTCCGGCGACATTCAAAATGCCTTTTGTCCGAAAGATATTCGGGCCTTGAGTTCGCAACAATTCCTCAATCCAATCGCTAAATTTGTTGCCATCAATGGCGCCGGATTCTACTATTGCTACCGAGGTAACAGTTTCGTCGTGTTCGTGAGTGTCTTCGCCCAAAAAGTCGGGTTCTATTTCTAATGCCCGGTTTAAATCAAATGCTTTGACGCCCAACAAAGCATCCATTTGTAATTCAGCGTTGTGAGTACGGTAAATTTTTGCCATTGCATTCATGGCGCGAATTCGCTTTTCTAATTCTGCCAATTCTTCCTCAGTCACTAAATCTGTTTTGTTGAGCAAAACTACATCGGCGAATGCAATTTGCTCTTGAGCTTCGTCTGCGTCCCAGTGCTGCCAGATGTGCTTGGCATCGACTACGGTGACAACTGCATCTAGCAGTAATGTGTCCCGCATATCTTCGTCTACAAAAAATGTCTGAATGACGGGTGCGGGGTCGGCTAAACCTGTGGTTTCGATGACTATGTGGTCGAATTTGTCTCGCCGCTTCATCAAGTTGCCGATAATCCGAATTAAATCGCCTCGCACTGTACAGCAAATGCAGCCGTTGTTCATCTCGAAAATTTCTTCGTCGGCATCAATTATCAGTTGGTTGTCGATGCCTACTTCGCCGAACTCGTTGACGATGACTGCAACTTTTTTGCCGTGTTCCTCTGTTAAAATTCGGTTCAGTAGCGTAGTTTTGCCTGCACCCAGATAGCCTGTGAGAACGGTAACAGGAACTGATTCGATCGCCCCAGCACTCACCATACTTGACCTCGATTAGTGTACAATGATAACCATTATCGTTATTTTACACCAAACTTGCTGGTAGTAGCAAGTTTATTAAAAAATGTTAAGAGTTTTTAACTACAGGAATACGCAGTCTTTGGTTCAGGGCTTACCCATAGGGCTAGAAACCGGGTTTCTACGAGTTTTGGAAGAACGAGAAATATAGGAAGAAACCCGGTTTCTGAGGTCAGCGTGTGTGGCTAATGACTGATGACAATTAATTGTTAATCATAGCTGCAATTCGATCGCGCTCTAACTCTCGACCGATCAGCACTAATTTGGTTTGACGGATCTCGGAAGATTGCCAAGGGCGATCGTAAAAATATTCTATCCGAGAGCCCACACCTTGCAACACCATCCTCATCGGTTTCTTGGGAACCGCCACAAACCCTTTAATCCGATAGATTTCCTCCTGCTGCATCAAGGATTGCAGTTTTTTCACCAAAGCTTCAGGTTCAAATTCGCGATCGGCAATAAAGTAAGTCGAGTTAATATCATCATCGTGCTCGTGTTCCTCCTCAGTGTCGTGGTGACTTGGGCGAGACTCCAAATCATCCTCAACCGCCGCATTAAATCCCATTAACACATCCGGGTTAATTTCGCCACCTTTGCAGGGCACAATTTTCACACTCGGACGTAACTCTTGCTGCAACCAGCTTTGGACTTTCTTGTGAGTTTCCACATCTACGCGATCGACCTTCGTTAAAAGTACCATATCGGCACAGGCTAACTGGTCTTCAAACAATTCCTCGATCGGAGTTTCGTGATCTAAACTATCATCAGCCTGCCGCTGTGCCATCAAAGCATCGATATCACCGACAAAAGAACCGCTAGCAATAGCTTCGCAATCGACAACAGCAACCACACCGTCTACAGTAGCACCCGTGCGAATTTCCGGCCAGCGAAAAGCTTGAATCAAAGGTTTAGGAAGTGCGAGGCCCGAAGTCTCAATTAAGATACAATCTATTTGCTCTCTACGCTTCAACAATTCCTGCATAGTGGGCAAGAATTCCTCTTGAACAGTGCAGCAAAGACAACCATTTGTTAGTTCAACAATATTGCTGCTGACATTTTCTTCTTCGTCGCAAACTTGGCAATCGCGCAGCAGTTCTCCGTCAATTCCGATTTCGCCAAATTCGTTAACCAGAACAGCAATGCGGCGACCTTGATTATTTTGCAATAAGTGGCGAATTAAGGTAGTTTTACCGCTACCAAGAAAACCAGTGATGACAGTAACAGGAATTTTGTGCATTGATAATTTAGTTGTTGTACTGTGATTGAATATCTTTCAATTTTGGGTCAGTCAATTGCTGACAGGAAACTCGTTAAACCGACATTCCGGCAGGGGTTTAAACCCCTGCCTCAAAGCGAAAGTCCTCTCAAGAGGACTAATGAGTTTAAATTTTTTATTCTCAGTCCTCTTTAGAGGACTTTCGCTATTAGCCAGGGACTTAAGTCCCTGGCGGATTGGTGGTCTTAGTTATCGCCGATGGGCCGAGCATGGTAAGGAGAAAAACTCTAATTTGGTAGTGGTGGAATCTTTGCTAAAACACCTTTTTTCAGAGCTTGAGGACGCTCAGACCAAGGCAACAAACCGTCTGGTTTAGCATAGTATTGACCCGCGCATTCGAGTACCGCCTCGACGCTTTCCGACTCATTTGCTGGTAAATCGCCAAACAGATAAGTGTACTTTCCAACAGCAGCAAAAGACACCGCACAAGAGTGACTACAAGCACTCATGCACTCAACCTCTTGAATCTCAAACTTATCAGAAAACTCCCAATCTTTAGCGAGTTGCGACAAATTTTCCATAAATTGTTGACCGCCGCTTTTACCTTCGCGCTTGCCGTTTTTCCAAACACTAGCGCAAGCAGTGCAAACAAATAGACTGTGCTTTGTGCGTACAGCCGTGTTAATTCCATCCATCATCCGTACCTCGCAGATGCGTTCAAAAGTGAGTTATATATCGGCGGGCATTCTGACTTGAGAAACCCCAAGGGTTTCATTACAGTTGCGGGACAGCGCCGGACTTGCACCGAACTTTCCCCGTTTCCTCTAACGGCTGCTCCCCGCTAGAACCGATCGCGAAATCACATCATACCGCACTTACCGCCAATCGATTTTAGATTTTAGATTTTAGATTTTAGATTTTAGATTTTAGATGGGAGAAAGCGAGCCCAGGGATAAATCTGGGGGCTGGTTTAGTAGTTTGTAGGATGCGCCACAAGCACCCTACAGATTACAAATTATGCAGTTTCGTGCTGCCGCCATGCGGGATGCCACAGCAATTCAGCAGTCGATCGCTTCTCGACCATTTCAGGAGTAATCATACAGTTAGCCACATCCTTGCGAGAAGGCAACTCGTACATCACATCCAGCATTAACTCTTCTAAAATGCTGCGGAGAGCTCTCGCGCCAGTTTTACGACGATAGGCCTCTTGGGCGATCGCCCGCAGCGCTTCCGGCTGGAATTCCAATTCCACACTGTCCATCTTCAACAGCTTTTGATACTGCTTCACCAGCGCATTCCGGGGCTCGGTCAATATCTGCATCAAAGCTGCTTCATCCAGCGGCGAAATCACCGTCACCACCGGTATCCGCCCGACAAACTCAGGAATCAAACCAAACTTGACTAAATCGTCCGGCTGTACCTGCTGCAAAATATCAGCGGCCCGCTTATCCTTCGCCGGCAAAGTTGAGTTGGTGTCGCTTTCTGTTGGCTGAATAAAGCCCAAGGATTTTTTACCCAAACGCTGTTCAACTATTTTTTCCAAACCGACAAAAGCACCGCCACAAATAAATAGAATTTTGCTAGTGTCAACTTGAATAAAATCTTGGTAAGGATGTTTGCGGCCGCCTTGCGGGGGCACGTTAACCACTGTTCCTTCCAACATTTTTAGCAGCGCTTGCTGCACTCCTTCTCCCGATACATCTCTAGTGATCGAAGTGTTTTCGCTTTTGCGAGCAATCTTGTCAATTTCATCAATATAAATAATGCCCCGCTGCGCCGCTTCCACATCAAAATCGGACATTTGCAACAGCCGCAGCAAGATATTTTCTACATCGTCGCCGACATATCCAGCTTCTGTCAGTGTCGTCGCATCAGCTACGGCAAACGGAACTTCGAGCATTTGCGCCAAACTTTGCGCTAACAAAGTTTTGCCACAACCTGTGGGTCCTACTAGCAGGATGTTGGATTTTTGCAATTCTACATCGCTGTCAGGGGAAGACTTGTCGCTATCTTTTACTTGGTCAACGCTCAAGCGCTTGTAGTGGTTATAAACTGCTACAGAAAGGACTTTTTTTGCTGAGTGCTGGCCGATGACGTGGTTGTCTAAATGCTGCTTAATCTCTGTTGGTTTCGGAATTTGACCTAAAACAATTTTCGATTTATTCGATCGACCTGGGCGCCTGGTTCCTTGTCCCTGAGACTCTCGCACCTCTGATTGGGGAATCTGTTGGCCAATTGTTTTACTGGAGTCAAAGAACTCCTCCTCTAAAATTTCATTGCACAGTTCCACGCATTCATCGCAAATGTAGACGCCGGGCCCAGCTATTAACTTGCGGACGTACTCTTGCGACTTGCCGCAAAAGGAGCATCTGAGATGGGAGTCATATTTTGACATATTTGCCTCTTACTTTACGGTTGCGGTTGCTTGTTTCGACTGGGGAAGTTGCCGCGGGAGTTACCTTAGCTGTGCCCTAGAGGGGTTTCCCGATCGGACACCCAAGCCAGTCAGTCGATTTTAGATTTTAGATTTTAGATTTTAGATTTACTCCACAGATGAATTTTGGAGCTGAACTAGGGTCTAAAATTTGGGGCTCTGCACGACTTAAGTCGGGGGCTTGTCTCGGTTTTTTGGCGCAGTCAAGCTTCGCGATCTCTGTTTCTAAGTTAACACTTTTGAGGCTTTAGTGATTAGTCATGAGTCATGGGAGCCAATTTTAATTTTTCATTTTCACTTGAAAATAAAGCCGCACGGGCTTACCATTTTTTGTATTCCAAAAATTTTCCCGACATAATTATTTTCACTCGATCGCCTTTTGGGTCTGCTTCTTTCTCGACATCCAAAGTAAAGTCGATCGCGCTCATAATCCCGTCACCAAATTTTTCGTGAATCACTGCTTTGAGTGGCATCCCGTAAACCTGCATAATTTCATAGAAACGATAAATCAGCGGGTCAACCGGAACCGAGGATTCCAAAGAACCTTTTAACGGAGGTTCACAGAGAACCGCAGCCGTCTCGCTATCTAGTCCCAAAGCCGATACAATTTTCTCGGCTTCATCTGCTGATGCGGTAGCTTGACGGTAAAGAACCGCCGCAATCCAAACTTCGTCGCGCCCCAAAACTTTTTCCAAATCTGCAAAACTAATTCCCTTAGCTTTTTTAGCAGCCAAAAGCTTTTCTGTAATTCCTGAAATTGCCATTAAATATTCTCCCCTTCACTTCAGTGCCAGATGTGCAATATGTCTCACATTTTGGGGATTTTGTCAATACCAAATTGATAAAAAAAATCAAATTGATAGCTCGGAACTTCAGCAAAAGCTGGTCTCGTCTACCCCCACAACTCATACAATTTGAGATTTGAGATTGGAAATGTTAGATTGGCAATGACTGATGACTACCAGGGTTGAGAGCTAGTCAACAGTTGCATTATTTTTGCCAACTCGTATCACAACCGCTAAATCCTAAAATAACTCCTAACTGCCCAGGGGCAATCGTACAGTTGGCAGTATATGTAACAAAAGTTACACACGCCAAGGCCTTCGGCATTCGGCAAACGGGTGAATTTTGATCGTGCTAGCCTGAAGCTCAATCCTCGCTCACGCAGCCAAAGCCCCTTTACCACTCAAAATCGGCAACTGACAAAAGTATTGTAAAACTTCATTGAGTTTATAAGCAATTATAAACAATAATGGTATTCTATTGTTGTGAGTGTTGAACAAGGAATACGCATCGCCCAAAAAACGCAACTCTCAAATGCAACTAACACAGAGGCACATCATTAAATCAACGTCACACCGTTTCGCCCAAATAGACGAACTAGCTTTCAAGTCCAAAAACCTCTACAATGCCGCCAATTACGTCATTCGTCAGAGCTTTATTTATGGATGGGGTTATGTCAATTACAACGAAATGAACCGATTGATGAAGTCTCACGAAGCATATAAGGCTTTGCCTGCTAAAGTAAGTCAGCAAATCTTAATGGTGCTAGACAAGAATTGGAAATCGTTTTTTGAAGCCATTAAAGCTTACAAAGCTGACTCTTCAAGATTCACGGGTAGCCCAAAATTGCCAAAGTACAAAGATAAGACTAAAGGGCGAAACCTTCTCGTCTACACGATTCAAGCAATTAGCAGCAAACAGTTGAAGAAAGGAATCATTAAACTTTCCGGCACTGAACTTTCAATTAAAACCCAACTCAATCCCAACCAGATTTGTCAAGTTAGACTGGTTCCGAAATGTGATTCCTATGTAATTGAGGTGATTTATGATGAAGCGGAGTCCACCCTTGGCAATGCCAACTCTGTAGCTAGTATTGATTTAGGACTGGATAATTTAGTGGCGTTAACTTCAAATCAGCCGGGATTTATCCCTTTGTTGATTAACGGGCGACCATTAAAATCGATTAACCAGTTCTACAACAAACGCTGTTCACGATTACAATCCCAGTTGAAAGGGAATCGCAAAACTTCACCCCGGATTCAGCGCTTAACTCGCTGTCGCAATCAGAAAGTTGACAATTACTTACATCATGCCAGCCGCCTAATTATTGACATTTTAACGGCCAAGCAGATTGGGACGCTAGTAATTGGCAAGAATGCACAGTGGAAAACTGGAATTTATCTAGGGAAGCAAACCAACCAAAACTTTGTCAGTCTCCCTCACGCTCGACTAATTGAGATGTTGGAATACAAAGCTTGGTTGGCGGGAATTAAGGTAATCGTGCAGGAGGAATCCTACACGTCGCGGTCAAGTTTTTTGGACTTAGACCCAATCCCTGTTTACGGAAAAACTGATAAAGAGCCTGTGTTCACTGGTAAGCGGCTCAAGCGAGGTTTGTACAAAACATCGACTGGTCAGTTAATTAATTCTGATATCAACGCTTCGTACAACATCCTCAGAAAAGCAATCCCAAATGCCTTCAGCGATGGGATAGGGAGCTGCGTAGTTCAGCCGAGGCGGGTTAATCCGCTCAAAGTAAAAGTGAAGGGGGAGGGACTTGAAGCCTCCCATGCCTATAAATGACTATACTTTTACCAGCTATGGAGATTCAGACCAAAGATTACACGATCCAGTACGATCGCACTACGCAAACAGTCACCTGTAGCGGGTCGTTCCGACTCAGCCAGGTGGAAGAATACGCACCGATCGTCGATCTGCTCAACGAAGTGGCTGACTCCTGCCCAAACACGGTGACTCTAGACTTGCGAAAGCTAGAATTTTTAAATAGTTCTGGAATTAATATTCTCTCAAAATTTGTGATCAAAGTGCGCCAGCAAAAAAATATTCAAATCGCCATCAAAGGTTCTAAACAGATCCCCTGGCAGATAAAATCCCTGAAAAACTTGCAGCGGCTGATGCCTTCCTTGCACTTAGAATTGGAATAATAGCGAAAAAGGTAGACAGTAATCCCCGGCTAAGTCCGCGAACCAGGATCGGGGTGGCTGAAGTTAATCGGAATAAGTCATAGTTAAACTAGCACAAAACCATAAAAAACTTCAGAACCGACTAAAATTTACCAATTTTCAATTGCTATGCAGGAAGAACCATCGACAGAACAGCTACTTTTCGACGTTCAGCGGCTGAGTGCGGAACTTGAAAACTTGAAGCGCGAAAAGGTTGACCTAGAACTTTTGCTGGAGACAACCACCGAACATTCAGATACGATGGAAGCTCACTTGCTGAGCAAAGCTCAGTTGGCGCTGCGTTCCAGCGAAGAGCAGTTTCGGGCGATCGCCTCGGCAACTCCCGTGCCGATATTAGTTTCTCGCCTCTGTGACGGCTTGATTATGTATGCGAACGCTCAATTGGCTTCTCTCCTGAGCATACCTCTAGAAAAATTGATCGGCTGCAGCACTCCAGACTTTTACTTCAACCCCGCCGATCGCCCAAAGGTACTTGAGGCACTTGCTAAAGAGGGATACCTGCAAAACTACGAACTCCACTGTAAAAAATCAGACGGCACCGCTTTCTGGGCCATGATCTCGGTTCAGTCGCTGGTGTTTAACGGCCAGCCGACGGCATTGTGCGCCTTGTACGACCTCACCCAGCGCAAGGAAGCAGAACAAACCCTCCAAGAGAGCGAAAAGCGCCTCCGCCGCCAGAGTTTGGCTTTGTTGCAGCTAGGTAGGCAGAGGACTCTCAACAGCGGTGCGCTGAATGTGGGAATTCGCGAAATTACCGAGGCTGCAGCCCGGACTTTGGATGTCGAAAAAGTCAGCGTCTGGCTTTACAACCATGGAAGATTTGGAAATCGCTACCCCAGCGATCCCCAGCTAAATTTTACTGAGAGATTACTCGCCCACAACCAAACAGAGGCAATCGAGACAGATACCGCTGCCCCAGAGCAACACGAGGGAGTTAATCATTCTAAGTTTAAAATCCCCAACCTCAAATTAGTTTGTCTCGACGTGTACGATCGCACCCAGGAGAATCATTTGAGCCGGGAGTGCATATCGGCAAGCGATTTAAATTTATCAATTTTAGATGTTGAAGGCGACGCACCGCGCGAAAATTTGCGATCGGACAATGGTTTAGAACCTACGACAAAGACTCAAAACTCTCTACAAACAAATTTGTCCCACTCATCTTCCCTCGCCGAACATTCCGGTGTGCTGCCAAATGCCAGCAAGCCGAATTCATCCATATTAAATGTAGCAATTAGGCTCGGTGGCCAGATCGTGGGCATTCTCTCTCTCGAACATATCGGCGCGCCCCGCCAGTGGGCTCTGGAGGAGCGCACCTTCGCTGATTCTTTGGCAAATTTGGTAGCACTGGCGATCGAAGGATTTGAGCGCCAGCGGGCTCAGGAAGCCCTTTCCAAAGCCAAAGCACAGCTAGAAATGACCGTCGATCAGCGCACCGCTCAACTCACCACCGCCAATAAACTGCTCCGCATCGAAATTGCCGAGCGCAAAAGAGCCGAAATAGCCTTGCAAGAAGCCTTACACAAAGCTGAAGCAGCTTCGAGAGCTAAAAGCACTTTTTTAGCCAATATGAGCCACGAGCTGCGGACACCGCTCAACGCGATTATCGGTTACAGCGAAATGCTACAAGAAGAAGCACGGGAATCGGGACTCGAAGAGATCGTTCCCGACACCCAAAAAATTTATAACGCCGGCAAACACTTGCTGACTTTAATTAACGATATTCTAGACCTTTCTAAGATAGAAGCCGGTCGGATGGAGCTTTATTTAGAAAAATTTGACCTCAGTAATTTAATAGAAGAAGTCGTTGCAACTTTGCACCCTTTGGTCGAAAAAAATCACAATCAATTGCAAGTTTCTTGCTCGGACAATTTGGGAGTGATGTATGCTGATTTGACCAAAGTCAGGCAAATTTTGTTCAATTTGCTCTCGAATGCCCTGAAGTTTACCGAAGGTGGAACGGTGCTGTTGAGCGCGACTCGCGAACCCGCAGGCGACAGCGATTGGGTTTATTTACAGGTATCTGATACGGGGATTGGAATGTCGGCCGAACAGCAGCAGGGTTTGTTTCAACCTTTTATTCAAGGGGACGCTTCGACTACTCGCAAGTACGGCGGCACCGGTTTAGGATTGGCCATTAGTCGCTTGTTTTGCCAGATGATGGGCGGCGATATTACTGTTGAGAGTGAGTTGGATGTTGGCTCTACTTTTACGGTGCATTTAAATGCAAAAGTTGATATTAGTTAGAAACAAGTTGGGCAACTAGCAATGTAGGGGATTTAAGGGACTTAACGGGTGGGAATTTTTCCCGAAATTGTGTACCGGATTTAACGGATTTAACGGATGGCAAAAGATGGAATAATTTCCCCATTACCAATTTTCCAATTACCAATTACCCATTACCAATTACCCATTCCCTTTTTAATTGTGACACCGATCGCGATCGACCTCTGTTGTCGATCACACAGTAGCATTTTTTTTCAGCCTAGAATACCTATATTATTCCAAGATTGTCCTGCAGGCACGATCGGGGGCCTCGCTGCATTCACAAGTCCCACCTCAACCTAATTAAGGCGGTGGGGGGTTGCTTCCAGAAAGGCAATTTGGTAAAAGTAATGCTATGGTCGCGAAGCAGTAGAAGGCAAAATTTAACAGGAAATCAGGAAGTTTCAAAAGTCTCTGGACGCAGAAACACAATTCTGCTTTTTGCCTTCATACTGCTTCTACGGGCGAGATAGCATTGCTGCTGAAAGCAATGCACAATTTCTCAGAATCAAAGGAGTGCATCTACATGATTAAACCTTGCAGTCAACCGCTAAAAATAAACCCTTTTACTTGTTATCGCGATCCGGCTACAGGCAGGTGGACTACTGTAGTTACAAGTGTTCCAAACACTGGCGAAACAGACTCTAGTTTAAAAGCAGAAGCCGAAGGCGAAAACGAAGGTAAAACAGAAACGATCCTTTCTGCTTCGCCTGCTGTCTCGGTGTCGAAAAAAGTCCTTTCTTTCTCCCTGCCTCCGTTTAAACACCGTGCCAAAAAATCTGCTGTTAGTGTCAGCAGGTAGCTATAGCAGGGGTCTAATCTAGTTTCCACGGTTAGTCCCCAACGCTCGCCCAACTAAACAAAACAAACTTATCCATAGCCTAAACGACCAAAAAGCGATATACTGGCAGCAAACTTTCTCCTTCAATATTCGTGAAGTATTTGCTCGATCGCTGCCTCCACTTTGTATGGACAGACCGACCAATTCGCCAGCGGGGAGCAATCATCGTTGCTATCCCCATTATTTTTCTGTTTGCTTCCCTGCTAGCAATTGCAGCCCTCCGCGATAGTACCCTACAGATAAGAAAGCGAGCAGATACTAATAAGGCAATACTTCAGGAAACTAACCGCTTGTTAAGCCTCGTGGTGGATGCGGAAACGGGCATTCGGGGTTACGGGTTGACAAAGCGCCGCGAATTTCTATCACCCTACTTAGAAGCCAAGACGAGTTTGCCTCCGCTGCTGGCTAAACTCAAGGTTATGGTTCGAGGAAATCCACGGCAAGCTCAGCGATTTGAAGATATAAAAAAAAGTACCGAACAGCATATAAATTTCTTGCAAAACACTTTGAATAAGCTCGATAGTTCGGCAACAAGCGTGCAGTCGCCGGAAATAATTGAGGTGTTCACTCAAGGCAAAGTGAGGAGGGATAACCTGCGCGCCAAAATTAATGTGTTTGCTAATGCCGGCGAAGCCTACCAGAAAGCTGTAGATCGGAAAATACAGGAGTTGATAGATTTCATTAATTTCGTGCAATTTGCTGGTTTGCTTTTCGGCTGTTTGGGGGCAGGGGTTTCCTGGTATTTATTTGATAGTTTAGAGAAGGAATTGAGCAAGCGGGAAGCTGGCTTGGAAGAAAGTAAAAGTCGCATTCAAGCTGTGGTAGACAATGCGGCTGACGGTATTATTACTTTGGACGCACAGGGAAATATTGAGTCTTTTAATAGGGCAGCAGAAAAGATTTTTGGCGAGAAAGCCGATCGAATAATTGGCTCTAACTTGCGGCAACTGATAGCTCAACCCCAGCCTTACAGCACCGTGGGGGATTATTCGATCGAATATTTTGTGTTACATCCAGATACTACGCTGAAGACTTACCAACAAGAAACAGTTGGTATTCGCAGCGACGGCACGAAGTTTCCGATGGAGTTGGCAGTCAGCGAAATGCGTCTGGCAAATCAACACTTGTTTATTGCGATTTGCCGCGATGCCAGAGGACGCAAACAAGCCGAGGAAACTCTGCGAAAGCAAGCGCAAATGCTGGATTTGGCCAACGATACGATCGCGGTACTAGACTTGAATGGAGCGATTTCTTATTGGAATTTAGGGGCCAAGTGGCTCTACGGGTGGCGGAAGTCGCAAGCAGTAGGAAAAAATATTCACAAGCTTTTACAAACAGAATGGGTTCAACCTTTTGAGGCAATTCAAAAAGTATTTTTCGAGAAGGGTTCTTGGCAAGGAGAACTGGTGCGAACTAAGAAAGACGGGACAAAAATAACGGTGGCCAGCCGGTGGACTTTGCAGCGCGACGAGCAAGATCGACCGATCGCTATTTTGGAAATCAGCAACGATATTAGCGATCGCAAACGCTCAGAAATTGCTTTGGCCCAAAGCGCCCAGCGGTTTCGCGCTACTTTTGAGCAGGCGGCAGTCGGCATGGCCCAAGCGACTGTGGAAGGCAAATTTCTGTTAGTCAATCAAAAACTTTGCGATATTTTGGGCTACAGCAGGCAAGAATTGCTGGAGAAAAGATTTCAGGAGATTACTTGGCCTGGAGATTTGGCAAGTGAACAGGAACTTGTGCGCCAATTGTTAGCAGGAGAAATTGAAAATTTCTCTTTGGAAAAGCGCTACATCCGCAAAGACGGAGAGTTGGTGTGGGCAAACTTGACGGTTTCGCTGCTGCGAGAAGAAAATGGCACTCAATTTTTGATGAGTGTGGTTGAAGATATTAGGGATCGCAAACAAGCGCAGGAATCGCTGCGGTTGCGCGCTCAAGAATTGAGGTTAACAGCCCAAAATCTGGCTCAAACGACGAATGTTTTAAGAAAGCGGAATCAAGAATTAGACCAGTTTGCTTATGTAGTTTCTCACGATTTGAAAGCGCCACTCAGGGCGATAGCAAATCTCAGCAGTTGGATAGAAGAAGACCTCAGCGAGTCGATGACAGAGGATACTCTGCACCAAATGAACCTGCTGCGCGGCAGAGTTCACCGCATGGAAGCTTTGATTGAGGGACTGCTGCAATATTCCCGCGTCGGACGGATTCAAGTGCCTTCAGAAATGGTAAAAGTTGAGAATTTATTAGCCGAAATTATTGATTCGTTGGCGCCGCCGTCTGGATTTGAGGTGAAAGTTGAACCGAAAATGCCAACTTTTGTGGCAGAAAGATTGCTGTTGCAGCAGGTTTTTTCTAATTTAATTAGCAACGCAATTAAGCACAACCGATCTGAATCGGGTCACGTAAACATATCCGTTAAAGAGTTAGATGATTTTTACGAGTTTTCTGTAGAGGATGACGGGCCGGGAATTGATCCTCAATATCACGATAAAGTTTTTGTGATTTTTCAGACCTTGGAAGCTCGTGATAAAGTTGAAAATACTGGGATTGGTTTGTCGCTGGTGAAAAAAATTGTCGAAGGTCAAGGGGGCACTATTTCCCTAGAATCTGCCGAAGGTGAGGGAGCAACTTTTCGGTTTACTTGGCCGAAGCAACCTATTAGCCAAGACGGAAAATAAAACAACTTTAAAGGTAGGATGTTTAGGAATGAGAATTAAATAACTTCCACTCTTGAAAGTGGGATGGGCTTCCCGCCCGTCCTTTTTGGACGGGCGGGACGCCCATCCCACAATAATAATTAAAATTACAGCGGATTCCAGGTTTATAAAGTACACCCCAGAAACCGGGTTTCTTCTGGATTTCTCGCCAGAAACCGGTTTTATTCAAGAAACCCGGTTTCTCTGTACTTCACTTACCTGGAAAGTGCTGTATAAGTTATTTAATTAGCGATCGTTAGGGATTACCGCAATGCAAAGAGTAAATGTAGGGTGCACCCGGACTACAGAGAACCCGATAGCGAGTGTTTAAGCTGGATCACAACGGATTTCGATGATAAATCCATCAGGATCGTAAAAGTAAATGCCGCGTCCTGTAGCGCGAGTGACGGGGCCGCTGTCGATCGCAATTTGATTTGACTTTAGCACTTCCAGAGCGCGATCGAACAAATCCGGCTCAATATCGAAGGCTAAGTGGTTGGCGCGGGTAAAAGCTTTCTCCGGGTCTGGGTTTGGCGGTTCCAAGTCGGGCTGCCAAAATAAGTCAATAACAGTACCGTCTGGGGTAACGAAATTAGCGACTTTACCAGCGGCTACCATTTCTGTTAAAGTTGCGGGAATTTCTGCACCTGTTAGTTCGTGCAGACCGAGAATTGTACCATAGAAGTGGCGGGAAGCTTTCATGTCGCGCACGTTTAAAGCAATATGGTGAACGCGGCGCAAATTCCCCGGCGCGAGGGCAATTTTGACGTTGTTTTCGGTAGTTTGCATGATTGTCATCAATTGCGAATGTTCAAATTGAAAGGAGTTTGATTTATTCAGATGGTCTGCTGTAAAATAAGCATTTTAAGTTGGTAGTCAGGACTTAATCGGGGCCTCGAAACCGGGTTTTTTACCTTTGGTGCGGTCTACAACGTGTCTTTTCGTAAAAAAACCCGGTTTCTCAACAATTGTGAGTAAGTCCTAGTATTGTTATTTTTCTTTAGGAAATGATGCCATGCCTACAAATAGCATGGCCAGACCACCTGCCAGAATTGCGAAGGCAAGTACACCTACAACTAAATCTAATCCCGATGTATTTTCCATTAAATTAAACAGTTCTCCAATTAAATACAATCATCGGTATTTGTTCATGGTTTAGTGCTTGCACACAAGGGGGAAAAGCAGAAGGAAAAAAATAGCTTTCAACTTATTGGAAAAAAAGCCTATTAATTTCTTCCCTCTTCCCTAAACATCCATCCGTTAAATCAGTTAAATCCTGTACACTGCTTAGTTGCCGAACTTCTTATTTCGCCAATTCTCGATCGATGGCAGCGATCAGTTCGGGCGAATCGGGGCCAACACTACTGCGGAATCTGGCAACCACTTCACCCTGTTTGCTAACTAAGAATTTCTCAAAATTCCAGGAAACCTCACCCTTGGGCTCGACTGCACTCGTAAGCTTAGCGTACAGCGGGTGCTGCTGAGTGCCTTTAGCGCGTACTTTGTCAAATAATTCAAAGGTGACGCCGTATTTTGTAGTGCAGAAATTGACGATTTCTGGATTACTTCCGGGTTCTTGACCTCCGAAGTCGTTGCAGGGAAATCCTAAAACACGGAGTCCAGCCGCGCTGTACTTCTGGCTTAATTCTTCGAGTCCTTTGTATTGAGGTGTATAGCCACATTTGGAAGCTACATTAACTATCAAGAGTACCTGGCCAGCGTACTCTCCTAGCTGCTTGTCTTCGCCTGCGATCGTTTTTACTTTAATGTCGGAGATTGTGCTGGGCATTTTCAAATACTTTTAAATTTGACCACCACAATTTTACCGCAAGTCGCTACAATTTTGTCTAGAGGTCGATCGCTAAAAATTTCCATATCCCGGTCGGGGCGGGTTGACGGATATCGGGCTTATATTATAGATATTGGTAAACCCGCCACTACCAAAATTACGGTTAATTTACCGAACATGATCTTAGTAGATGGCGGTGAACTTTCTCCCCAGCACGAATCGCCACAGTCCGTTCTTAGATTTAAGTTTCTCGCTAATAGCTAAAATCTAGACCGAAAAGGACGAATATTTTAACTCTCTGAGTGGTGTTCCGTCATCCATTTTTGGTAAGTATCCTCAAGTTGCTTGTCTTCGAGAACGAGTTCTAGGCGGACTTTGACGCAACCGTGACGGGGTTGAGAGGCGATCGAATTTAAGATTTTGCTAGCTTTCTGCACAGAGGTAAATTCAGCCTTAACTGTCGGTTCTTGGCGATCGCTCTTAATCTCCGTCAAATCTATACCGGTGATGCTTCCCTCGCCTAAATCTATTTCGGCCAACACCTTCGGATCGTCGCCGACTTGTTCGACAATCAGCTTTTCCCACTGGATAGGTACTTGTACCATCCGAGTTTCAATTTCTTTACGCACTATGACTTCGCCGACTTTGCGCTTGCTGCGATTGATCACCAATCGTTCTTCTAGCAGGCGAATTACTTCTCGATCGACAATATCCAAGTTTTCCTCATCCCGATCGGTCTCCCAATTTGCATCAGTGCGATCGGCATCTGTTAGATTTGACATAACTGTTGAGGGATTTGTTAATTCACGGTTGCTAAATTCATTATCCGGTTCCGAGGGATTTTCTAAATACGGATGCTCGCCATTTGCCGAAACTACGGGCAGCAGATCGACTTGAGCCGAATTAATAGTTACAAACAGCGCTTTTTGGTGATAATCCACTTTCTTGAGCAGCTTAACACTTAATAAAAAAATGCGGGGATTTTCGCTGCCTAGCCCGGTCACGACAAAGTTTAACTGACCGTTAGCATCAAAATAGACATCTTTAACTTTGCCGACCAAATGACCTTGGTTGTCTTTGACGGTAAAACTTTTTAGCTTAGTTCTGACTTTTTCAGGTACCCGGTTGAGACGGGTTATTGATTTGGCAGTTGCTATTTTTTCTGCTGATGCTTGACCGTTCATTTTTTAAACTTTCCTGCTTAGGGATTTTTATTATGAATTGGTAAGGGGAAATTGGTAAAGGCGGGGAAAGTGCATAAACGTTGCCAAAACTAGACAAGTTTTGTACCCCCCCCGCCAATCACATAGGAATTGCGCGATCGCCACCAATTCAATCAAACCTGCGCGGTGACAGAATTATGTCATTAAGGCACAATTCCTATGCAATACCTGTTGCGGTTGGTTTAGATGTTTTTATTATCTACAACCGCAGTGCCATCGGTCTTAACCTCTAATTCTTCACGACGCAAGGTTTCTTCGCCCTCAACCGTGGTGCGAACAACTTCTTTTCTGACGTTGACTTCTTCGCGCACGAAAGCTTCCTTGTGAATGTCGGCAGTTTCTTCGTAGACTTCCATGCGTGCAACTTCCCCTGATTGGAAGTCAGCCTCACCGACTGAAACTACTCGACCCGCTTCTACCGGGGTTACTCGATCGATTACAACTCGTTCTTTTTCAATGGGTACTGAAGCTCGCGCTGTTTCAGTTTCCACGCGCTTGCCAACTGCTACTTCGCCTGTTTTTGCGCGGTGTTTGTTAGCAATCAAGCGTTCTTCATAAAGCTTGAGATTTTGGTGCTGCTGTTCGTTGGTTTCGTAGAGGGGGCGATCCATATCGTAGCTGTAGCTGCTGCGATCGTAGCTAGCAGGAGTTGCAGTGCGGGCAGTGGCAGTTTCTTGATTGCGGTAGACGCCTCTTACCTGTTCTTCGCGATCGTAATCTAATGGTTCTAATTCATTGTAAGCCGGCAATTGTTCTGCTTGAGATTTGCTACGAAGGCCTGTTGCGTAGACCCGATGGGCTCCGTAGTCAAAGCGAGCCGAGCCGATTGGCAACAATACTTTTTTGCCAAAAATCCAAATACCGGTATCAATTACCAGATAGCGGAAACGACCACTGTCATCAACCAAAGCGTCATAAACCGTGCCTACTTTTTCATCCGAGTCGCCAGCATAAACATCAAATCCCTTGATGTCGTCTCCAGCAAATATTTCTTCCTGATAATTAGGATAAAAGTCTGCTAATTTTTGAAGTGCCATGTGTTTTTTCCTCTTTGCTCTACTTAATTTAATAGTAGAAATTAATTCGCTAACTTCCCTCTCCCTAAAGTCAGAAGTGTATCATTTAGGTTGTTTAATACTATAGGAATACTACGGCATCTATTATTCTGTGCTAGCGCGCTCAGCTATTTTAAAGATTGTAAAACTCTACAATCGTCAATTGTATAACAATTATTAAAACTCAAAGGCAACCGTAGGGACACGGCATTGCTGTGTCCTACTCCCCCTGCTGGACACTCCTTTGTGCTGTGTCTACTGTTAATAATTGTTAACTAGGTAGTGACAAATCAACATTACATAGTAGTACACAAATCTCAAAGCCCCTCATCTTGTAGGAGAGGGCAGGGCTGTTTTATTCTCACGGAAATCATGGTTTTGTAGGGGTAGCGCCCCCGTGCCTACCCCCTCCACGGACGTGGGGAAATCATGGTTTTGTAGGGGTAGCGCCCCCGTGCCTACCCCCTCCACGGACGTGGGGAATCGGTGTTTCAAATATCGGGGCAACCACGGGGGGTTTGCCCCTACGGATAATGAAACAGCCGTGTAGGAGAGGGGCTTCAGGAAAGCTAGAAATTTTAAGTTCAGAGTTGATTGAATTGAGTTCTGATAGTTTCAATCCGTTTGCGGTTAACTCCCAAATCCGACTGTCCCAGACGCGAAGCCGATCGCACATGGATCACTTTCGCTCCATCATCTACCAAAAATTCAACGTCATCAACAAACCCCATCAAAGCACTGGTGAACTCCGCATACAGGTAATTATCAGTTGCCGTGATAATTTTAGTTTTTCCATAGGACTCGATCGCCCCTTTTAGCTTTACCATCGCTTCACTCTGGGACGAAGTGTATGCCAAAGGCTCAATTTTGTGTTCGGCATCTTGACTGAAGCTGCTGACGCAGTTGGGGGAACTCGGGCACGCTGCGAGTTTTCCTGACTGAATTCCGATATTGGCAGGTCTAGTTCCAGCAAACATTGTTTTTTCTCCGGGTAGAGCGATAAAAGTAGCGATCGACAGTACCGCTACTGCTAGCAGTGATATTAAAATAACTAGGACTCTTTTCAACGCTGTCGGCGATTTTGTTTCAACTGTTTGCAAAGGATTAGCCCTCCTGAAAGTATAAATGCGGTCTACCTTTCATATTAATTGAAATTTACATCATAAACTTAAAAAGATTTCTTTTGTTCTTCAATTAACCAGTAAGTCAGCATCTTTCCTTTGCCTTTGATCGGGATATGACCCCGTTCTTCCAAAACAAACTGCTCTTTCAAACGCTCGTAAGTCGCCTCCGTCACTTGAATTTTACCAGGCAATCCGTTCGACTCCATGCGTGAAGCAACATTAACAGTATCGCCCCACAAATCATAGCTAAATTTACTAATCCCAATAATTCCAGCCACCACCGAACCGCTGTGAATTCCGAGCCTCAATTGAAAATTTTCTCCCATTTTGGCATTAAACCTCCCCAAAGCTGCCTGCATCTCCAAAGCTAAAAGTGCGATCGCCGAGGAGTGATCCTCCCGCGGCGTCGGCAAACCCCCAACCACCATGTAAGCATCCCCAATCGTCTTAATCTTTTCCAACCCGTGCAATTCAGACAACCTATCGAACTCCGAAAAAATCCCATTCAAAATTTCTACCAACTGCGTCGGACTTTTGTGAGCCGAAAACTCTGTAAAACCCACCAAATCAGCAAACAAGACGCTCACCTCATCAAAATGCTCCGCTATCAACTTTTGCTCTTTTTGCAAACGATCCGCAATAGGTTTCGGTAAAATATTCAGCAGCAATTTTTCTGTTTGCTCTTGCTGCACTTTCAGAGCTGCTTCAGCTTGTTTGCGCTGAATCAACGAACCGAGCTGCGTAGCAACCGCGCTCACTAATTCCAACAAGCGCGGCTGACAATTCAGAACTTTCTCGCGATAAAAAATCAAAATAGCTAACACTTGGTTTTCCGCCAAAATTGGCACCCCAAAAGCCGCTTTCAATCCCACACTCAGCGCAATTTTAGCTCTTAAAAAAACTTGTTCCGGTGCAGTAGAAACATCATCTATCCATTCAGACTGCTGCGACTGCCAAATCCTACCCGGAAGTCCCACACCGGGAGCAAAAATCAACTCCCAACTTGTTTGTTGGAATTGGGCAAAACTGGAGTCACTGACGTACCTACCTGTAGCGCATTTTAAAAAACCCTCACTGCAAGGAATCCAAGCTTCGCCCAGATTCCATTCAATAGTTTTGCAAATTAAACCTAAGATCACATCTATAGCCGACTCAAAATCTTCAGATTTGCTAATAGCTTGTGTAGCCTGCAGCAGCAATCTTGTTTCCATTTCCACCTGGTGGCGTTCAGCGATTTCCTGGTGCAACTGGATATTTTGATCGGTCAATTTTTGATTTTTTTCTTGCAATTGCATTTGCAATGAACGCACAGTAAGTTGATTGCTGACTCGTGCCAATACTTCTTTCACCTGAAAAGGTTTAGTTATATAATCCGAGCCGCCCACTTCAAAAGCTTTGGCTTTATTTATTCCTTCTTCCAGCGCACTCAGGAAAATGATGGGAATTTCCCGAAATTGCAATTGGGATTTTAATTTTTTACATAGTTCGTACCCGTCAATATCCGGCATCATAATATCGAGCAAAATCAAATCTGGCGCGCTAGATTGAATAGCATCTAACGCCGAAAAACCATTAGTAACTGGTCGAACTTTATAGCCATTTTTTTGCAAAATTCTAATTAACAAACGCAGATTATCTGGTGTATCGTCAACTACTAAAATATCCGCTTGATGGTTTTCAGTTTGTTCCGCCTTCATCTGCATTATCTGATTCCTCCGCCTCGGCAATTAAATTGAGAATTTTCTGGTAATCAAAATTATCGAGATGACCCTGGAGGATTTCCGCCAATTCAGGATGAGGCCTCCTTATTTCGTCGATTGTCCTGACAATTAAGTCAAAATCAGCACTGCGGATTACCTGCTTCATGTTGTCTATCCATTCTGCGGGAAGTATGGGTAAATAAGCAAGCGCAGCATTAGAGAGCGAGTCAGATAAATTATTTGGATCGCCTATTGAGATAAAGTCCGTTGAGTTAGAGTAGAGATACCTCACCCCCAAATGTTTGGTGATGGCATCAAATATATCGGTTTTGCGGAAAGGTTTGCTAATAAAATCGTCGCAGCCGACCAATAAAGCAAACGCTTGCCTTCCTTCAATTGTACTAGCTGTCAAAGCAATAATCTTCGGAATCGGGGATTCGGGATCGGAAATATTCATTTCCCCCTCTTGCTCTCTCTGCTTGATTCTAGTCTTAATTTGTTTAGTAGCTTCGTAGCCGTCCATCACCGGCATTCGCACATCCATCAAAATTAAGTGCGGATGCCAATTTTCCCACATTTCTATTGCTTCCTGGCCGTTGGTGGCTTCTTCCACCCCGAAACCTAAAGGAGAAAGCATTTTGACTAAAAGTTGGCGGTTGTCTTCGCGATCGTCCACAATTAAAATCCGGTAGCACGGTTGATTGGGTTCCAAACCACTCACTTCGCGGTTAAGTTCCGGATCGGGAAGCTCAGCAGCATCAACGGCACCCACTGGAATTTCAAATTTAAAAGTAGTGCCGAGTTCCAGTTGACTTTCTACGACAATTTCGCCTCCCATCAGGCGGACAAATTGACGACTGATCTTCAATCCTAAACCCGTGCCTTTCTGATTTTTTTGACCGGAAGCTGTTTGCACAAAAGCATTAAAAATGCTGCCCAATTCTTCAGGAGCAATGCCAACTCCTGTATCTTCAATTTCAAATAGAAGAAAAAAACCAGGCACAGTTGAACCCTCAGCCTCATCGCTCCATTCAACCTTTGCAAAATCACTGCTAGTTCTCGAAAATTCCCGAATACTTCTTGTGGTATCAAAGCAAGCTGTAGAACTATCCAGTAAATCCAGAAAACCCGATTTTTCTAACTTGATAACTCTTAAGATGATTTCGCCTGTTTGGGTAAACTTAATCGCATTACTCAGAAGATTAATCAACACTTGCCGCAGTTTAATATCATCGGTTCGCACGTACTGAGGAACGTCAGCATCGCGCTGAAAATGCAACTGCAATTCTTGATTATGTACCCGCAGTTGAAACATATCTTGCAAATCGTCAAGCAAGCGGTAGATGTCGAAGTTTTTCGGGTTAAGTGTCATCCGCCCCGCTTCGATTTTTGACAAGTCTAAGACTTCATTGATCAAGGTAAGCAAGTGTTCGCCACTACGGCGAATAATTCTCATATTTTCTCGGTTTTCGACAGTAAGATCCGGACTGGGTTCCATGATTTGTGCAAAGCCGAGTATAGAATTGAGAGGGGTGCGTAACTCGTGGCTCATATTGGCGAGAAACGTGCTTTTAGCTTTGTTTGCTGCTTCAGCAGCTAATGCAGCTTGTTGCAGTTGTTCTGTACGTTCGTCAATTTGGGCTTCTAAGGTGTGGTGGTAATCTGCTAGTATTTTTTCCGCTTGTTTGCGATCGCTAATATCTTGAAAAGCTGCGATCGCATAAACAATATTTCCGCTAGCGTCAAAAATCGGCGTGGTATTGATCTCGATCGCAATTCTTTTGCCATCTTGACGGATTTCTACATCGTCAACCTTGACAGATTCTCCATTCAGTGCACGCAAAATTGGCAGATTATCCGGCGGATAAAGCTCATCAGTATTGGCAACATACAGTTGATAAGTCGCAGCTAATTGTTCCGCAGTGCTTTCCGGGATAGTGTCTGCACCCAGCAAATCCCGCGCTGTCTGGTTGAAATAGGCGATCGAGCCATCGGGATGATAAACAGATACCCCCACTGGCAAAGCTTCTAAAAATTGACTCAGGCGGCTTTCACTGGCAGACAGCGCCTCATTTGCTAGCTTTAACTCCTCATTTACTTCTTGGCGCTTATGAATTTCATCTGTTAACTTTTGATCTTGCAAATAACTGTGAACTGCTTCTACTACCGTTAATTTTAAGTCTTCATTTTGCCAAGGTTTAGGAATATAACGGTACAATTTAGCATACTTGATAGCATTGCTCAGGGCTTCCAAATCAGCTTGTCCCGTTAGCATAATAGTCAGCGTCTCCGGCGAGCTTTCGTGAATTTTTCTGAGCAGTTCATCTCCTTTAATATCCGGCATGATATAATCGGAAAGCACCAAAGCAATCTCGTATTCATCTGCCCGCAAATCTGCCAGCAACTCTAAAGCATCAGCCCCCCCTTCAGCGGTTTCAATTATACACCGATCGCCGATCGCCTTTTTCAGTTCAATCTTTAAACTGTTCAAAACGTCAGGTTCATCATCAATACAAACAATCACAGGTTTTTTCATAACTTAGCCAGCCCAGATTTTATAATTTCTATTAAGTCTTTGCTTTGCCAGGGTTTGTACAAACAACAGTATAAATCTGCTTCTTCTACTGCCCGCTGAACAGCCGATACCTCGGCCTGTCCAGTCAACATCACTTTAATAATTGTAGGATACTTTTGGTGAACTTTGATTAAAAGTTCGTCACCTTTAATTCCCGGCATCAGCCAATCCGAAACAACCACAATCACCTGAGCTTTTTCTTGAAATTCCTCAAGTAAATCTAAAGCTTCATCACCACTTTCAGCTAATTCATAAAAATAATCATTTTTAAATTCATTTTTGAGCTGCATCTTGAGAGTATTCAAGATATCTGGTTCATCGTCAACGCAAATAATTACAGGCTTATTCATCTTTTCCTCTCTGCTTAAATTTTCTTAGGTTTATCGATAGGACTTGCTTTTACATTTTTTTACATTATTGATTTCGGGCAAGGAAGCAGGATATCTGTCCCCTATCTTATTTTAATAGGACTTCCGAAGATTAACCCGGTTTATTGTAATAAATCTTGTATTTGTCAGCGAGACAGCGACGGGAGTCAATCGATTTTAGATTTTAGATTGCAGATTAAAGAATTGAAGCCTTGACTTGCGCGAGATAAATTCGGGCGCGCCTTTATCCGATACAAGTTTTTTATTTCTGGACGGGTGAATTTGGGGGCTGGCATCCTGGATGTTTTCGGTCAGAGGGAATCAGCTCCTACAGGTAAGTTTTGTTTAATAAATTGGCAGCGAGACTGTAAAAGTTGTCTGCCCCGGTACAGAATCAACAGCAATTGTGCCTTCGTGTTTTTCCACAATTTTTCTCACAATATCCAATCCCAAACCGCTACCTTCGCCCGCAGATTTTGTCGTAAAAAATGGCTGAAAAATTTTGGGAATAACTTCTGAGGGAATACCTTTGCCGTTATCAGTAAACTTAAGTAAAATATTCGCCCCTTGCTGCCCAGTTTCAATCGTCAAAACACCTTTATAATCCATTGCTTGCAGGGCATTATGAACGAGATTCGTCCAAACTTGATTTAAGTCATCGGGATAGCACATAATTTCGGGTAAATCTCCATAATTTTTCACTACTTCTATACCGTGTTTTAGTTGATTTTGATAAAGGGTTAACACCGTTTCAATGCCATCATGTAAGTTCGCCTGGACTTTTTCTGGTTTGCTATCAAAATGAGCGTAGGTTTTTAAGGCAAATACTACTTTTCCCGACTTCGCTGTGGCTCTTTGGATCAGGCTAATACTTTTTTTAAAGCTCGCAAACTGGTAAGCACTATTTAAAACTACTTCCCAATCCGGCGATTTGAAAAGCGGCAAGAACTCTTCTATATTTTCGTAGATTTCCATGTCAACTAAAGTATCCGCAATTTCCTCGGAGTTTTCAACATATTCTGCCATCATGTCCGCAGTCAACTGCTGCTTAAACTTGCGTTTTTCTCTACTTGTGAATAAAACTTCTTGATGGGTTGCTCTGTACATTAAAGCTAAAAAATAAGCTTTGCTTTCGTCAGAAAGTTTTTGATAAATTTCCTGAAATTTCTCTAAAAAATCGTCGGAAAAATTAGCTATATTATTAATAGAAGAACCTATAATGCCCAGGGGGGTATTGATTTCGTGGGCAATGCCGGCAATCAGTTGTCCCAGGGCTGCCATTCTTTCCGATTGAATCAAATGCTCTTGGGTGGCTTGCAGTTGGTGGAGCGCCGTTGCTAAATCTTGATTTTTTTCTTGCAAAGTTTGTTGCAGCGAACAAATTTTTAAATGAGTTTCTATCCGGGCTAAAACTTCTTCAACCTGAAACGGTTTAGTAATAAAGTCAACTCCACCAACTGCAAAAGCTTTAACTTTATCCAGCACGTCATTAATCGCACTAATAAAAATAACAGGAATGTCTTTGGTAATTTCAGAAGCTTTGAGTTGCTGGCAAACTTGATAGCCGTCCATTTCCGGCATCATAATATCCAGCAGCACTAAATCCGGAGGTATTTTTTGAGCAGCAGACAATGCTAGCTTGCCATTGGGTACGGGGCGAACTTGATAGCCTTTTTCGCTCAAAATTCCTGCCAGCAGCCGCAGGTTTTCTGGGGTATCGTCTACTACTAAAATATTAGCTCGATTGGTTTTAGGTATAGTTAAAGTCATCGGGTCTTTACTGTTTCTCGCTGAGTTCGATTATGTTCAAAATTCTGTCATATTCAAAATTATTAATGCAATCTTGAAGCTTGGCCGCAAGAGAGGGATTGACAGTGCCGATTTGTGCGATCGAACTAGCGATCGCCTCCATGTCCACACTCAAAATACTTTGCTTGAATTGGGCCATCCAATCTGGAGAAAGAGAGGCGAAAGCCTCCGGTATCAGCACCTCCTGACTTGACTCCTCTACACCTGTGGCACTTACTGCCGTTGGATCTTCATAAATATAGCGTACTCCTAAATGTTTCCCCATTGCCACAAAGATATCCTCCTCTCGGAACGGTTTCCGCATAAAATCATCGCAACCCGCCGAAAGAATCACCGCCCGTTCTTCCTCCAAAACGCTAGCAGTTAGGGCCACAATCGCCGTTGCTTGCCCCCCAGTTGTAGTTTTAATCTGTTTCGTTGCCTCATAGCCGTCCATTACAGGCATTCTCATGTCCATCCAAATCAGATGCGGTTCCCACTCCCTAAAAATATCAACCGCTTCTTTACCATTATTCGCTTCTCTCAACTCAAATCCGAGTGGACTGAGAAGTTTTACTAACAGTTGGCGGTTCAAAGGTTTGTCGTCCACAATTAGCAAGCGATAACTCGGTTGATTTGGTTCCAGGGCAACAACTCGACGTTGAGTTTTTTTGCTTTCAATATCACTAGCTTCAACCAAATGAACTTGGATATCAAACTGAAATAATGCACCCTTTCCGATCTCGCTGCTAACCGTAATTTCACCTCCCATTAATTGCACGAACTGGCGGCTAATAGCTAAACCTAAACCCGTTCCTTCCTGAGAATCTTTACCTGTTTTCGTCTGCACGAATGCTTCAAATAACTGATTGATTTCCTCAGCAGCAATGCCTGCACCAGTATCTTGAACTTCAAAATGCAGCCAGTAGTGGCCGGGCAATTGGTCAGTGCTGTTTTTATGTATATTCCGCCTTCCTGCTTTGACTTGCATCGACACTCCCCCTTCTGAAGTAAATTTAATTGCATTATTGAGCAAATTAATTAAGACTTGCCGCAATTTAACTTCATCAGTACAAATGTAATGGGGAACTTCTGCATCCCTGTCGAATATTAATTGCAAACCTTTTTGCTCAGCTTTGAGAGCAAACATATCTTCTAAATCGTCGATTAATTGGTACAAATCGAAGCTTTTTGAATTAATAGTAGTGCGTCCGGCTTCAATTTTTGATAAGTCTAAAACTTGGTTAATTAAAGTCAGTAAATGTTCGCCACTCCGCAGGATAATTCCGACATCTTCTTGATTTTCCTGAGACAAAGTTTTACTGCGAAGCATGACTTGAGCAAAACCGATGACCGCGTTCAGGGGCGATCGCAATTCGTGGCTCATATTGGCGAGAAAGGTACTCTTCGCTTTGTTTGCTGCTTCGGCCGCTTCTTTCGCCTGCTGCATTTTGATTTCCGCTTGTTTGCTATCAGTAATGTCTTTAATAAAGCCTTCGTAGTAAAGCAGATTTCCTGCTTCATCGCAGACAGCGCGACAATTTTCCGAAATCCAGATTATGCTGCCATCTTTGCGGTAAATTTCCGATTCAAAGTTTGATAGTATTCCGTCCTCGTTCATCAGCGCAGCAAATTCATCGCGGCGGTTGGGTTTCACATAAAGCTGGTTATGGAAATTCGGCTGTACTGCTATTAAATCTGCTGGCGAGTCGTAACCGTAGATGTTAGCTAAAGCGGGGTTAGCGCTGATGTATTTCCCGTCAATAGCAGTTTGAAAAATTCCATTCAAAGCATTTTCATAAATATTGCGGTACTTTTCTTCTGCTTCCCGGAGTGCAGTTTCGGCTTTTTGGCGCTCGGTAATATCGCTAGAAATCGACAAAAAACAAGCTTCTCCGTCAATATTGATGGTTTCTATAGACAGTAGTGCCGTTCTTTCTGTACCATTTTTATTGCGAAACCTCAGCTCATAATTGTGAATAGCCGTCTTATTTTTCAACATTTGAATCATGCGATCGCGCTCTCCCAAACTCGCCCAAAAATTGAGTTCTACCGCAGTTTTGCCAATGATTTCTTCGTGACTGTACCCCATCATCCGACAAAAGCTTTCATTGGCTTCTATATGACGACCATCGCTGATTCTAGTCAGGGTAATCGCATTAGGGCTTAAACGGAAAGCTTTAGAAAACTTTTCTTGTGCTTTGGCAAAATCGGCGGTACGTTCGGCAACTTGCACTGCTAAATTGTCGTTGTATTCCTTTAATACTTTCTCCGCTAGTTTGCGTTCTGTAATATCTTGAAAAGCGCACATCCCGTAGATAACATTTCCTTGAGCGTCATAAATAGGAGTTCCCCAAACTTGCAGGGGAACAGTTTTGTCAGTCGAGGTGATTTCAAGGTCATCAACAGTTACACTCTTACCCTGCAAAGCATTTAAAATTGGGTCGCGTTCCGCCGGGTAAATTTCCTGAGTCCCAGCTAAATAAACTCGGTAGGATTGACGTAAAGTTTCGGAATCTGCTGGTACAATTCCTTGAGCTAACAATTGCTCTCCAGTAGGATTAATGTAGTGAGGTTGACCGTTGGGATCGGCAATAAAAATTCCTAGCGGTACTGCATTTAAAAATTGTTTTACTCGGTTTTCGCTTTCCGAGAGAGAAGTAAATGAATGCTGCAATTGCTCGGCCATGCTGTTAAAAGCAGTGGCAAGTTCTCCGAGTTCATCTTCGCGATTCAGAGTGAGCTTTGTATCCCATTCATTCCGCGCCAAAGCTTTCGCGGCAGCATTCAATCTTAAAATCGGCTGAATTACCCATTTAGCAGTAAGAATTCCCAGAATTGTCGCCCCCAGCAATGCTGCAAGCGACAGTAAAAAAGTCGTGCGCGTGTTGAGGTTAATTTGCTCCATAAAGTCAGACTCTGGCACAACTACGACAATCAGCCAATCCAACCCTCGATCGTCTTTAAAAGGAGCTACCTGAATAAAATTTCGCTGGCCATCAACATCAAAAGTAAGTTGTTGAGAATTATTAATTTTAGCTAAGCTATCGTAGGATTTATCTAAATGTTGTGCAGTTTGGCGAATTACCGGATTTTCGCTTTCTGAAGCTTTAATGCGCCTTGTTTCTTTACCTTCCACCACGAATTCTGGACTCGCCGTAGAAGTAGCAATTAACATCCCCGATCGCTCCATGACAAAAGTTTGTCCTGATTTGCCAATTTTGAGGCTAACGAGAAATTCTTTGATGCGGGAAAACAGCAAATCGCTGCCAGCTACGCCTAACAATTTGCCAGCGTCGTCGTAGATAGGCAAAGCAGCCGTAATTGCCAGTTCCCTAGTCAAAAAATCTGTATAAATTGGAGTCCAAATAGGTTTTTTTGCCGCAGCCGCTGCTATGTACCAAGGGCGAGTTCGCGGGTCATAAATATCGGGTGAAATTTGCACTAATTGAACGCGGTTTCCCTGAGAGTCCGCAGTATATCGAGCTAATTTATTGTCAGTAGAGATGTCAGCAGCCGATATCAAAATCCCATCTTTAGTGCGGATTGCTCCAGAGTGTTCTCCATTTTCTTTGCCTGTGTAAATGATACTGATAGAATCAAAATATTGAATTTGTTCTAGAAAATGATGTTCTAGTTTTTGCTTGTCTTCTAGGTTCAATTGCCCCAGTTTTATGCCTTGAAGGTTCAGGTAATTTACAATGTGGGGAATTGACATATAATGTTCCATGCGGTCTTTGATGCGATCGCTAATTTCTCCCCGCAACTGAGCAGCAACATCGTTGACTGCCCGCTGACCGTTTTGGAAAGAGAGCCAACCTACAACTCCTACCGTGCCGACAATTTGCACTAAAAAAGGAACCACAAGCACCGTTTGTAATGGAACTTTGCCGATAAATTTTGTAGCTAAACGATTGAGGGGTTTAGGAAACATATTCATCCTAAAAGTAGTGAAAATGGGCATTTTAAATTAGTAGATGTTAAAATCTTGGGTCGAGAGACGAGCGAGGAATATAAAATCCGGTTAATCACTCATCGTCAAATTGTTTTAACTGGACCTTTAAGAGTTTTCAGGACTTCCGTCCTCACTAAGTAGGTGCAAACTTATATCTGGCACCATTCTCAATTAGCCTTTTAGGAACAGGCTTTTCGGCCTGTTCCACAAGAAAAATTATCTTTTGTGGAACGGGCCCCAGAGCCCGTTCTTGAGAATGGTGCAAGATGTGAGTGCAAATAAACATTACATGGTTCGGGCGGGTGAGAGGACTCATCTACTCGCTGTGATCGTGGATCTTAGCTCAATCCTCCCTGATAAGATACTATGGTTATTTTGTGATGACCTACTTAGGATCGCGAATTAAATAATTGACACTCTTGAAAGTGGGGAGTAGAGGTTGGGCCTAAGAGCCCGCCCTTTATGGACGGGCGGGACGCCCATCCCACAAGAACCATGACGCATTGTAAGTTATTTAATTCTCATTCCTTACAAACTTACAGTTCGCGATCGCACTCCGACCCAAGACAGCGGGTTTCGGCTTCGCTCAAACACCGGGTTTTTTACTGCATCTGCGGGATTGAACGAAGTATGACTGTGAAAAAAACAAGGTGAGGATTACCCGTGGATCGCGAACTAACTTAATTAGAGTACGATCGCCCAAATGTTAGCACGATCGCACTATCCAGAGCAGCAAACACCCCAAAAATCTGTATTTACCTGCGATTCAACTCCATCCTTTCGCCGTAACGTAAAAGCATATCCAAACTCTCCAAACGATTCTGCCAAGTTTGTACCTGATAGCTATTTTCCGCAGAATGCAAGCGCATCGAAGATTGAAACTGAGATTGAAAACTCCCCAACAATCTTTTAGCAGTTGCTAAACTTTCTCTAGAAGGATTTGCCGCCAACTTGCTCAAAGCTTGCGCCAATTCATCCGCCCGACTTTGCAAAACCTTCAGTTCAGATTCCGACACCCGCAACTCATTGTTAGCTAACAAAAAACTCCATTCCTGCTTGAGAGCAGTATACCGCGAAGCCGCCGCTGCAAACGGCTGTCGGTAAGGAATGGGCTCTGCAGCAGAAGTAGAACGCACTGGCGGGCCTTGAGTGCGGTTAAAAAACCCCTGCATCGCGCTGCTGATACTTTCCACAGCAAAAATAGCATAGCCCCCAGTCGGTAAATCGCGCAAAGCTTGAATTTGGTCGATCGCCACAACTTCCGGGAGAGTCAACAACTTAACCGAGGGAGAAATCAAAGCCGAACCCAGAATTTGTTCATTTACCAAGGGTTCAGTGATGCGTTGAAGTCGGTTCGTATCCAAAGCATAAGTCATCGGCACAATCAAATCTACAATGCCCTGACGAGCCCAAACTTCCCAATTTTGCTGAATTTTGTAAATCCGCTGACTTTCCGGGTGCGGAAACACTGCAACCGACAGAATTGTGCGCGGATAATTCTGCCGCAAAAGCTGAGAAACTTCAGCTACAAAACTATTAATTTGATTAGTTTTAAACTCAACCCACTGCCGCCACAAACTGCCGTTTCTGGGGGAAATATTCACCGGGTCTGCACCAGTCAACTGCCTAAATTGCTGCCTCGCCGCAATACCGTAACCGTAAGTAAAGTTCGCATTATCATCTTGAAAAGGATAGCGAATATAGTCTAATTGCACTCCATCTACTTTGTAGTTATTGGCAATTTCGCTGACTATTTGTAGCAAATAATTCCGCGCTTCCGGGTTTGCCGGATCGAGATAAAATTTACCATCGTTAGGATTTTGCGTGCGTCCTTTATTGTCAATATTTGCCCACTGTGGATGAGCGGAAAGCACCGGGCCGGGATAAGAACTAGGCTGGCCAATTAAAGTATTGTGGCGCTTATTTCCTGTGGCAAAAACCCAGACCCAAGCGTGCAGTTCCATGCCTCGCTCGTGGGCTAATTTAACTGCCGATGCCAGCGGGTCCCAGCCAACTGTTAGGGGATTTTGTTGCGGTGCAACTTGACTGGGATAAATGGTATATCCGGCATTCAATGTTTCAAAGAAAACAGTATTGATACCTGCGGCGGCGAGTCGATCGAACACTGCCGCCAAACCCTGTTCAGATCGTGCTGCGACGATCGTCCCGCGATCGAGCCAAACCGCCCGAATTTCCGCCCCAACGCGCGGCCCTTCCTTCGGGTAATTTTGCCACAGCAACTGCCGCGCTTCCACCCACTGCTTTCTCGCCTCCGCGTAGTTTTGCTGTTGCAGCAGTTGGTCAAAAGTTTGCAAAACCTGCCGCGCCTGGGCGATCGCCCGTACCCTGATCGCTTGCAGAACAGGGGGGCGACTGGCTGCTGGGCCGCCTCCGCCCTGTTCTGCAGCCAGCAGTTGAGGGGAGGTAGCAGCATTGAGATTGATGGCGGTATTGGCTGAATTAGATGCTGTCAGGGCGCTTTCAAACCGGCCGAGGAGGTTAGTGAGTTCTTGGCGCATCAAGTACGCTTCAATGCTGACGATCGGCTTATTGGAATTGGGCTGCACGTCCAAACCCGCCGGCGCCGACTGATCCGAAGGGTCTGTAAAAGTTGCAGGTACTGAATCGGGAAGCGAGCCAGAGGGAGAAAGTCGGCTCAGCGGGGTAGTACGCGGCAAACTAGGGCTGTTTCTAGTGACTCTGGAGGGGGGGGTTGGCAGTGGGGTCGCGGCAGCAGTGGGCGGCGCGGAGGGCCCAGAAGCGATTGTGCCTCCCCAGCGGGCGATCGAGGCTTGGAGCCAAGCCTTATCTACATTTGCCGAACCGTCGCTACCCCAACGCCAGCCAAGGTAGGTAGCGCGATCCGTGGCGATGGCTGCGGAGGAACCGGAACTATCTTTCCAAGTAGCAATAGTTTGACTGTTTGCATCAGCCGGAATCAAGACACCGCCTTGGACTGAGGCATTTTTTTGTTCGGGTGGCACCCAATTGCTAGAAGTAGTGCAAGCCAGATCCCGACAGCGGCTGCGCGGTTGCGGAGTCGCCGGTTGGGTTAACGGAAAAGCCCAATAGGCCCCAAGGAGCGATCGCAAAGATTGGCGCACCAAGGCTGGGGAACTGCGGCCGACGGGGCCCGAAGCAATCAAGCGGCCGCCCTGGGATGCCCAAGCTTCTAAAACTTTAATTTGTGCCGGACTCAAAGTTTCAATGTTGGGCAAAAACAGCACGTTAACGCCTGTTAAATCCCCCAAATTTTTGATTTCTTCGAGATTGATTGGTTTGTAAGCAATGCCACTTTCCCAGAGGCGCGTGGTAATCTTTACCCAGTCGGGAGAATTCTCGGAACTGCGAACTACGCCCAGAACTACTTCTGCGAAACTCGGAGAGGGAAATAGGATGAAGAGATGGAGTAATGTACTCGCTAGAGTGCCAATTAGGACTCTTTGCAAGAAAGTGAAAAAGCGAGTTTTTTTAGCCTGGGAGCAGGCATCAGGCAGTCGATCGGGCTTTTTGATTTGTTGCATCATAAAATAGGAGAATTACCCAGCGCACCGTTTCGGAAAATTTCAATAACAATTAAGATCGAGCGATTTTAGATTTTAGATTTTAGATTTTAGATTTTAGATTTGGGATTTGGGATTTGGGATTTAAATCTGGGTCTATTCCTCATGACAGTTGACAGTTGACTGTTTGAATATTTGGACATTTGAACAATACCGATGCCACCGGAAACGATTTTAGATTAAAATCTGGGTGCATTTGGGTTGAAAAACCAAAAATACAATTTAGATGCCGCACAGCTTAGGAATGAGAATTAAATAACTTGCATTTGTTGTAGGTTGGGTTGAGGAACGAAACCCAACAATCAAGCGTGGCGTTGGGCGGAGCGAAGCGTAGGGTTCGTTCCACGGGCCCAACCTACGAAGTTATTTAATCCACGATCCTTACAGCCAAAAGTCAACAGCCAACTGTCAACTGTCAACAGCCAACTGTCAACTGTCAACTGTCAACACTTTTCTAACTTGCAGCTTCATTCACCGGGAATCTATCGATTAACTGCATCGCCCGACAAGCATTCCTCCGCAAAGAATCGGAAACATGAGGAACATGAGGAATCTGAGACAAGAAATCCAAAGTCCGGCGCAAAATCCGCACCACATCCCCTTCATCCAAACTCGTATGGCTAATCAGTTCCAGCCATTCAACACCCAGAGCCCACTGTTCAACCAAAGTCACTAAATCCCGTTCCAGCCAAATCGGAATTGCAGAATCGTGCTTGCGCTGCACTTGAAACAATCGGCGGCGCAAGCCTTTTTGCAGATTGTCCAAAGGTGCCAAAACTTCTGGCGACAGCGAGTAGTGAGTCCAACTGTCGGGCCTGGAAACTTCTGTAACTAAGGCCGCGCAAGCTGCAGCGAGGTGGTGGGGGTCGAGTTCGTCAAACTCGGCAGACATCAGGGACAAACCCAGCCACAGTTCGTTATCGCCGCGAATGGCGGCGCAAGCTTGACCCAAGATTGTGGGTACTAACCTACCGGAGGAGTCATCTCGGTTTACATTTGCCGAAACTACTCTTTCCAAGCAGCCAAAATTCAGCAAGATGTCGATTAAGTTGAGAAATTCCTCCCAGTAGCGAGCTCTCTGCTTTTCTAAGTCTTCTTCGCTTTTGCGAACTTCTTTTTTCAATTCTTCCCGGCGGCGCTGACGTTTGAGCAAAGTACCGGGATTGCCCCATTCTAGAACCGGGTGAATTTCTAGCTGAGCTTCTAGGGCTGCGATTTTCCGCTGTTGCTCGTGAGCCTCTGGGGTCGGTTCTGGTGTGGGCAATGGTGGGATCGATGCAGCAATTGAAGCAGTTTCTTCAGTTCCCAAGCGGCACTGGCCGAGTCTCAGGGGCATTTCCGAGGGCGGGTTCAAGGTATCTGCAACGCTCAAGCGGGGTAATTCGGCGTGCAGGGTAGCGACATCGCTAATGGCGACGACATACCAGCGGTTATCTTTGCCCAAGCACACCAAATTTGGTGCTTGGCCGGAACCTGCGACTTTGGCAACCAATACGGCGGGTACAGGAGTTGTGTGCGATCGTTTGGCTGTCGGAACGTGCTTGCCTTTGAGACTCAGAACCGTGCCGAGCACTGCAAAAGCCACAGCTACGGACATTTCCTTAAATCTGGCTTCTTCAGCTTGCTGCAATAGAGTTTTCAGCAAACGTTTGTCTTCTTTGAGTCTGCCCTGCAATTTTTCGTAATGGGCGAGGTTTTTTTCCAGGGTGGAGACATTTCCTCCGGCCGCTAGGGACTGTTCCAGCACTGCTAATTCTGTTTGCAGTCGGTCTAATTCTGATTGCTGGGGCTGCAAGTACAAGGTAGACAGGTATTGACCAAAACTCCGCTCTACCAACTCTTGAGCTTCGTCGAGAGTGTGTGTTTGCAGCAAATTCAGCACCATGCCGTAGCTGGGCGTAAACTGACTGGCGAGGGGGTCGGCTTTGGCTGTTGCCAAATAGGAGGCTTCTTTTGCGCCTTCAAAGCGCGTCTGAACTGCGACCACGTGCCCCTGCTTGTCCATGCCCCGCCGACCCGCCCGACCGGCCATTTGGAGGAATTCTGAAGCGTTTAGCAGTCGGTGTCCCTTGTCGGTGCGCTTGGACAGGGTGGAAATGACTGTGGTGCGGGCGGGCATATTTATCCCGGCTGCTAGGGTTTCGGTGGCAAATACGACTTTAATCAAACCTCTGCCGAAGAGTTCTTCTACTAAACCTTTCCAAGCGGGCAAAATGCCTGCGTGGTGGGCGGCGATGCCTTTTAAAAGTGCTTCTTTTTGACCGAAGCGTTCTGCTTCTGGGTTTCGCTGTAAAAAATCGTCAATGATGCGTTTGAGTTCGGCTGTTTCGGCTTCGTTAACTAGGGAGAAGTTGCCGACTTCTGCGACTGCTTGGTCGCACCCGCGACGGCTGAAGATGAAGTAAATTGCTGGTAGCATATCTCGATCGTCCAACCGGGCCAAAACATCGGTCAAACTCGGAGTGGGAATGCTGCCTCTTTCTACTTTTTGCCCCTTCTTTTTGGGGACTAACCGGACATTCGCTCTTTTGCCGGTCTCGTCTAGCAGCGGAAATATCCCTTTTTGGTTGGCGAAGTGGAATTGCAGGGGTACTGGCCGAAAGTCTGAGTAGACGAGCTCTGTGGGCCCGTGGACTTTGTTAATCCAGTCTGTGAGTTGCTCGCTATTGGCAACGGTTGCTGAGAGGGCCAGCAGTTGAATTTCGCTCGAACAGTAGATGATGGATTCTTCCCAGACGGTACCGCGCTGGCGATCGTTCATGTAGTGACACTCGTCGAGCACGACGGTTTCGACTCCGGTGAGGGAAGTGCCGACTTCTCCGATCGGCGTACCGTAGAGCATATTCCGAAATATTTCGGTAGTCATCACCAAAATCGGCGCATCTCGATTGACGGAGATGTCGCCGGTGAGCAAACCTACGTTGTTGTCTCCAAATTGACTGCGGAAGTCGCGCAGCTTTTGGTTAGAGAGTGCTTTGAGGGGTGTGGTGTAGAAGACGCGCCGCCCTCTGTCGAGTGCTTGATGGATGGCGTATTCGCCGATTAACGTTTTCCCAGAGCCTGTGGGAGCGCACACGACAACGGATTTACCTGCATCGAGGGCGGCGATCGCCTCTCTCTGAAAGTTATCTAGCTCGAAGGGAAATATGGTCTTCAGATCCAGCTCTGGGCGGTTCTGGGCAGTGTCTGGCACAAGGATTATTATCAGGTTTCAGGGTAAGTATGCTGAAATCTTGCTAAAAGCAAGTCAGCAGAGGACTGTACTGATTTTAGATCAACGCCCGCAAATCGGCTATGAAGGAAGAGGGAAGAAGGAAGAGGGAAGAAGGAAGAGGGAAGAGGGAAGAAGGAAGAGGGAAGAAGGAAGAAGGCAAAAATTTTTTCTTTCTTGTGCCAACTGCCAAAACATGAGGTGCTCATAGGGCATAGGGTTCCGTGGGCATAGGGCTCGCCCCCATACCTCACCACGCTTGAGAACCGCTATATTGATTAGTCCCAGCCGAAGTCTCGATCGCACAATTGGGCTAATCTCTGATTGTGCGATCGAAAATATGCTCTCAATTGGTCGTATATTGTGTCGTTTAATATAAAAATAGCTGTTGGCTGTGAACTTGGCTCAAGTGCTGCGATTTGTGGATTAAACACAATACTATTCGACTAGATATCACAGAATAATATGAATGTCAAGCTCTTTTGATAAAAAGATTTGTAGGGGCGGGTTCACCCACAATATCTCACAAATACAAACAATCTAAATAAACCCGCCCCCTCCCCACTAATAACCTACATGAACCTTGATTTCCTCCCATTATCCAAACGTATAGATAGATTTACCGTTGGGTGGGGCGGGTTTAGGAGATTGTGGATTATTGACGATTATTGTGGGTGAACCCGCCCCTACAATTCCCGAAATGATTAGTCCCAGCCGAAGTCTCGATCGCACAATTGGGCTAATCTCTGGTTGTGCGATCGAAAGTATGCTCTCAATTGGTCGTATATTGTGTCGTTTAATATAAAAATAGCTGTTGGCTGTGAACTTGGCTCAAGTGCTGCGATTTGTGGATTAAACACAATACTATTCGACTAGATATCACAGAATAATATGAATGTCAAGCTCTTTTGATAAAAAGATTTGTAGGGGCGGGTTCACCCACAATATCTCACAAATACAAACAATCTAAATAAACCCGCCCCCTCCCCACTAATAACCTACATGAACCTTGATTTCCTCCCATTATCCAAACGTATAGATAGATTTACCGTTGGGTGGGGCGGGTTTAGGAGATTGTGGATTATTGACGATTATTGTGGGTGAACCCGCCCCTACAATTCCCGAAATGATTAGTCCCAGCCGAAGTCTCGATCGCACAATTGGGCTAATCTCTGGTTGTGCGATCGAAAGTATGCTCTCAATTGGTCGTATACTGTGTCGCTGATGGGGGGATATTGGGTGGCGTTGTATTTTTCGTAGGTTTGTAGTTGGTGCGGCGGTAAGTCTAGAAATTCTAAGACGCTGTTGTATGTGCCGAAGGGATTGGTATATAAGTCTTCGCTTTTGAGGATTAAAAGTTGTGATTTGGGAAAAAGTTTTATCCAGGCTGGGAGTTGATCGGCGTAAATGCCGCGGGTTAGATAACTGTGGTGTTGGTGTTCGTAACTGTAGTAGTTTGGGTTGGTTTGGAGTTTTTCTATTTCGCCTTTGAGTCTTTCGGGTTCGGCGGCGATCGCACTTTCTAATGATAGGGATTCGTAGCCTATTTTGATATAGTAATAATAGTGGGAGATTGCGCGTTCTACTGGGTTTCTCAGCAGGGCGATTATTTTAACTTTGGGACATAAATCATAAATTCGCTGGGGAACTTGGGGGTGACAGATATAGTAGGGGCTGGCTTCTCCGGTTAGTAGATTTTCGCTTGTTTGGGGCTGGGGAAATTGGGCGTAGTACCAGTCGGGGCTTTTGTCGAAGTTGAAGTCGAAGTAATGGATTTCTTTTTGGGCGGCGGGGAGGATTTGGGGATGTTGGATTAGGTAGTTGTACAGGGATGTTGTGCCGCCTTTTTGGGCGCCGATGATGATGAAGTCGGGGGGTTTGGGGGGTTGTTTCATGGGTGGGGATGGTAGGTTTATTTGGCGCTTGTACTGACAGTGTTTCGGATTTGGCATTTGTACCGATTGTCCGCCGGGGGTTTTAACCCCCGTCTCATAGCGCAAGTCCTTTGAAAAGGACTGAAGATGTATTTATATATCTAATATCTTAATATTTGATTAGTCCTATGCAAGAGGACTTTAGCTATGAGACGGGGGTTTTTAACCCCCGGCGGGCTGGGGCGCAAGACGAAAATTCGATCGCACTTGGGGGCATTAGGGCAATTCGATCGCACTTGGGGGCATTAGGGCAATTCGATCGCACTTGGGGGCATTAGGGCAATTCGATCGCCCAATTTAGATTTGATGGCGCTGACAGGCATAACGATTCGATGGGCTGATCGTGATTGTAGATTCCGGTGGTTGAAAAGCGCTAGCAAGGCGAACACATCAACAAAGCCTGCCAGACAAGGGCTGGGAAATACATCGGATACGATCGCGATCGCTGTTTTTGGGCGATCGCATTCACTCTGAGTCTGACCACGAATTTCAAAGGTGGTATCAAGCCCCCGCATTTATCTCGCGCAAGTCAATCGAAAATCGAAAATCGAAAATCCTCAAGAAAGAGCATTTATCTCGCGCAAGTCAATCTAAAATCTAAAATCTAAAATCTAAAATCGATTGACCCCTGACATTTCAATTTAACTAGATTAGAGTGGAGTTAGGAATATCTAATCCCTGCGGGGCAAATCTTTCGCGGAAATATATTATTATCGGCGGCGATTTTGGTTGCGGGTTTGTGGGTTTTATTTTTCAGCCAAGGTACAAATTTAAATTTGTGCAAGAGGCTGATATGCAGGTTGTGGAAAATGGGAACAATAAAGATGGGATTGTACTGTCGAGCAGTAACTACCAGCAATACCATCTCTGAAATTATTCAGGAAGGCGTCAATGTTTAAGAGCAAATTATCCAAAATTATCGTATCCCTGCTGCGGCGGATTGCTGGTGTTACCAGATCCGGGGCTAAGCGGCTGATGAGAGCAATGCTGCAAACCCTGATGGCTATGGGCCGGAGGGCGAGACTGCCGGTGGCGGGGTTTGTGCTGCCGACGGTGACGATGGTGTTGCTGGTAGTGATTTTGTTGACTGTGGCGATTACGCTACGATCGTTCGATCGGGCTAATACGGCGCGTAACGTGCGCGTGAACCAGCAGGTGCTGGCGGCGGCGACTCCCGCGCTCGATCGGGCAAAGGCGAAAATAAATTTCATGCTTTGGGAAGACCCGCAAAGACCGACGGGTACTCCATCCGATCGAGAATTGTACTTGAGAATGGCAAATGCTGACAAAGCTGCGACGGATCTTTATAGCTTTGGGGACGAGGAGCGACTGATACTTAAAGCAGACCTCGACGGTGGCGGCGTCAATCCCGCGAGTGACGCTAACCAACCTCCTATTCTTGCTGACGGCAAAACAGAAAATGAGTCGATCAATACTGCGTGGAGATATCCCGTAGATACTAACGGTGATGGCAAATTTGACACTTTTACTATTTACGGCATATTCTTCCGCAGTCCGAAGCGCAGTGATGTAGAACCAACTTTAGGCAACTTCACAAGGGCCAGAAGGTCGTTGGAGGCAAGAACGCCACCGACATCGGCCAAAAGTCTCAACCCGGAATGCGTGCAGGGTGGAGGTACTGTCGCTACTTTGGTAGGCGACTCGGGCTGGTACAGAATAGACGGCCCACTTAAAAAAAGTTTTTTTGTTGAGACAGTTAATGTACCGATTACACAGAAAGATATAGATAATGGCTTGGTAGGGAATTATCAAGCTTTCAACGGATCTGCCAGCACAGCCGCTCTGGAATACCAACAAGACCAACTCCGCATTCCCCTCGCAAACAATGCCGTTGTATATGAAGACGACTTGGATATATCGCCAGGGCCTCTGTTCAATCTAAACGGGCGGATATTCACAAACAGTAATTTGTTAGTGACCAACTTAAATGGGGGAGATAGGACACGACTGTATCAAGTTAGCAGCCCGGATTCTTGTTTTTACGAACAAGAAAATAGCAAAATTGTTGTGGGAGGCAATGTAGTTAATGGCTGGGCAGGCAATACCGCCGGAATTAATCCAGTAAGCGTGCATCTTTTCCAACAAGCCTCATCACTACCTACAGGTAATGGCAGAAACGCCGCCATGCTGACGGCGGCAAAAACTATTAGCAACGACGATTCTGAATCCACTACCGCCGATAGCAGCTTGGATGTACTTTACGACAATAAAGCCTATTCCGATCGCCTCTCTTCGCTAGTGAATGCACAGATGGGGCCACCGTTAGCCCCCAACAATGAGCGAGAACCTAACCCCCAGCCGGGAGACCCATTTTCCGTGCGAAATAAACCAGACACGCAAACCCGGAGCCAAGCGCTGGAAGAATATTTTAAACAGATGCTCCGCAAAGTTCCCTTTGCGGAAACAGCAAACCCGCCGACAACAACACCAGACCCGCCGATTGCAGGAGCGCAAGACCAACTGCGACCTGCTTTGCCGACATGGATCGAGCCGGATGATGGTACAACCCGTATCGAAGTCTTGCCCCAACTAGCAGCTCATAAGTTAGAAACAACACCACCAACTGAAGATGGCTCACCGCTAACTGAAGAAAAATTGCTGGGCGATCGGGTGATTGCGGGTAACAACTTACCAGCGAAAAGATGGAAGACCGATGACAATGAATTTACCAGCGCGCCAGAAGAAGTTCCCGGCAAGTGGAATCCTACCGACACCAGTGGCATTCCCCGCACGAGAACGCCCCAGGTGACAAAGCTGGCAGACGTAGGAGCGACAGACCGCGGTGGTTTCTGGGAAGGAGCAGCAGCGGAAAAACCTAAAAATCCCCTGGATGGCGTTGGCGGCCTGCGGGTGATCACCAGTGCAGGAGTTTACGAGCGCATCAATTCTTTTCTGCCACCACCCACTTGGATAGATTCAACTGGTAATTTATTGGGAAATGGCACAACTGATGCTTACGACGACCCAACTACCACCGGTACTGAGAAATACCCCGTTGTGTGGCCGGACTCCATGCCGATGTCACCTCTGGGAGCAGGCTCTCAAGTGTATAACAATAGTCTTCCCGGCGCTTATGATCCGATAAAGTGGACTCCGTGGCTGCCCGCCTGGTCAACAAATCTGCCAACCGTCGCCGCAGGATCGATCGATCCGAAGACTCCTCAGTATGCCAAGGGCGATTTACGGATGCGGGCGACAGCGGTTTATCACTACAAAAAAGACGGCGGCTACGTTCCACCTGTAGCACCAAACAAGCCCGATCTCACTAGCGTTCGGCCATTTGCCTGTGTCAGCAGCTATTACGACCCCAGCAACGCTTCCACAGCCAGAAATTTAGCTGGACTTCCCGATGATGTAAGCGGTCAGAACGCAACCCTAAACCCACCCGAATTAGGGACGAGGGGGGCTCAAATTGGCTCAAATAATGGGATAGTCTACGGCCCGCCGGTCGATCGAACACAAGATGCAAAATTAACTCCAGATGCAAACGGCTTATTAGTCGGCGCCACCCCCAATGATTTACAAACGCAAGCAAATTACGTGTTTCCTGACGGTAGGTTTGCCAACGAGCCTTTGAGAAACGCGCTGCTGAAAGAACCAGCCGATCGCACTCTGGCCGACAAAGCAGCGATCGATTCTACAATGTGCGCTTTAGGGATTATAGCCACCACCCCCTTACCATTCAGTCCTGATATTCCTGCCGGGGCAATTCAAGAAGTGGCATTTTTGAACGCTAGAGAAATCAAGGCGATCGATCGCGATGACCTCAATACCATCGTTAACGAAGCCTTTACGCTCAGCAGTCCACTGGGTACAGGCGCAGCAAAACTAACAGGCAATTACAACCAGCCCATAGAAGAACGGCAACCTTTAGAAATTCGCGCCACTCAGATAGACCTCAATCTATTGCGAAGCAACTCAATTGCTGGAGAGCCTTTACTGCCATACAGCGGGATTATCTATGCCAGCCGAGATGACGCGCTGCCTGATCGGAGCGATCGCACCGCAGGAGGCACCGGCATAGATAAAGATGAGAGTGCAAGAAAGAGCCCCACTGACTTCCTACTAGACCCCACTCGCAAGCCTAACGGAATTCTGCTGATTAATGGTGAAAAACTCGCCAGAGTTCCCAGCCTCCCTCCCACTGTGGCCAATGTAGTTCTGGAAAAAGGGCTGACTTTGGCATCGAATTTGCCCGCTTATGTTAAAGGAAATTTCAACCTTCACACCCAACAAGAATTTAAAGCTCCCTCCCAAGCAGAATTTAAAACTACTGCTGATTGGGAGAAGTTTTACAATCGCGCAAAAAACGACCTCAATAAAAACTTTGCGTGTCGCCCAAACGACCCCAGGCTGAGTGGTCAATGTACGATCGGCGACGAATGGCGCCCTGCAAACGTACTGGCAGATGCAATCACCCTGCTGTCCAAAAATTACCGTTTTGGCTTCCGCAACGAGGGAGATTTTGACCTCAGAAACAATGCGGGCGCTGCTGCTGTACTGCCCCGCAGACAGCAAGGATTTTTCAACAACAACTTTGTTACTAACGGACTTTCCAGCGGAGCGTTTTTAGCTAATGGCAATTTAAGGCCAGCAACAAATCCGATAGTTCTGACAGACGCTAACTACGTGGCTACAAATCCCCAGCCACTATGGAGTTCCTACTTCAACAACTTTGTCACGCCGGTACAGCGCCGCGGGAACTTCCCAGAGTACGTAATGGAAGTTTGTACAAAACTGCCAGTTTCTGCCTGTAAGGATGATGATTGGTACGTCGATCCAACATTGGCCACAGACCCACCCACAGCAGCAGGTAAGGCAAAAGTTGGTCCATACACAGCCGCTGCTTATCCAGCGGGAACAACTGCAATTCCCCCAGTACAAGAATTGCAGCGCTTCCCCCGCCGCGTAGCTTTTGAGAGAAAGAGTATAGCACCTTTCGATCTGACAAACCTGACTGATCCAAAGCCCTTGGGTATTAGTGGAGGAACTATCGCAGCAGGTGCGGGCGTTGCAAAAACTAACTCTCTGTGGTTTGCAGCCAAGAATGGGACTAATGTCGCTTACGATGCTACCAATATTCCCTATCCAATCAACACCAGCAACACCACTGCTGGCAATTCAGACGGCAGTAGAGTACCTCTACCAACCCTCGCCGCATCAAGCACAGCTCTTGCATCCTTACCAGCAGTAACAGTACCGACAACAGGCTACAGCTACAGTGGGTCGCAGCCGCTATTGATGCCAGTCCCGCAGTTCATGAGTGCAACAGCAGCCAACCCAGGTGCCCCGCGAGGTAGTGCCGCTGCAGACTCAACAGGGTGGATAACCCGGGCTGTAGAGACTACATTCAATATGGTGGTGGGAGCGGGCGACACTCCCTCAAGGAGGCTAGGTACTACGTCGTCGGGTGACTTTAACGGCGGCTTGCAAAACTTGCCCCGATTCTTGGAACTCTGGAACATAGGAAATCCTGCTACTTCTACTAACATCCAAGGGTCTTTCATCCAGCTAAACCGTAGCGCCTTTAATACCGCACCTTATATACCAACTCTGCCGAAGGACTATCTGTCATCGCCCAATAGCCTAAAAACTTTGTTCGCCCAATCGTCTAATCCTACTGCACAGGCTACTGCTATTCCTGGTGTTGACCAGCCAACAAAAATAATTGAATACAACATATCAGGTAATCAGCTTCCATACTTCAGCCCGCCCACCCGTAACTGGGGCTATGACGTGGGCCTGCTATCTCAGCCACCGGATTTGTTTACCCAAAAGTTCACAACTCCTCCCTCACAACGAACCCCGGACGAGTATTTCCGGGAAGTACCTCGCGATGACGAGTGGATCAAAACTTTGATGTGTTCTAAGGTGGCTCCAGGCGGCTCCAACGCCGACAAAAACGCCACCGAAAGCCTCACAACTGCCGATCGAGCTAAATGCTCCACTTAACCCTCTAACTTTCCGTCGCGCAACTACTGGAGTCCTACTTATGACTAAGCAAAAACCACACCAAAATTTATCCCAGTCACGAGATGGTGGCTACACGATTATCGAGTCATTGGTAGCGATGATTGTAGTTTCGGTACTGATGATCGCGATCGCCCCCGTGATGGCCTTCTCAGTCGCAACTCGCGTACAAGCGCGGCGGGTGGAACTGGCCACGCAGGCGGCGAGAACTTACATCGACACTCTCAGATCGGGGGCGATCGCGAGTCCAACTCAGACATATGACCCTTCCAATTCCATAATTCCTCCTGCTCCCGCAGACAAAACTAATTTGTACTGTTTTAAGTCAGAGCAAACGAGCGAGGTCTGTGGCAGCGACAAAGACTTTTACGTTCAGGGTATTCGTTCTCTAGGGGCCAAGCCGACAGACACAGGCTATTTCTTAAAAGTCCGGGTTTACAGAGCCGATGCCCCCTTCGGCTCTTTGATAACCCAAGAACAAGGAAAACAACAATCAGTTGCTAATTCAGGACTAGGCAACCCTAAATTGCCTTTGGTGGTAATGCAGACAGAAATTCCACCTACTACAACAGGAAATTCGTCTGCATATCGATCGTTGTGCGATCGTACCGGTGGTTGCAACTAATCAACAAAGTCCGCGGCGCGCTCGAATTTAAAATCGCTCCCCCATTTGACAAAGGAAACAGTCTAAATGAAAACTTTACTCAGGTGGCTTCTCAAAAGTCAGCACCAGAAAAACCGCTCCGGGCCAGATCAAACAGACAAGGGCATGACTCTCGTCGAGCTATTAGTCGGAGCAATTATGGCGTTTTTAATCATTACGCCGATGCTCGGTTTTGTAGTGGATATGCTGAATACCGATAGAAGGGAACAAGTCAAGTCAAACACCGAGCAAGACCTTCAGGCCGCCGTTGATTTCATCGCCCAAGATTTGAGTCAAGCTATTCATATTTACGATAATTCTGCTGCTGGCATTCCTGCGCTCCAAGCGGGAAATTTCATCCCAAATCAACCCGATAGAACTCCTATTCTTGTATTTTGGAAACGACAACTTCTCAAGGACTCTGTGCCAGTTAATGCCGATACTCCTCTACCAATAAATTGCGATCCAGAGGCTCAACCGGGTAAAGTCGGAGACTGTAACGACACTTATGTACTATCATTAGTTGCCTACTACCAGATCAAAGATAATAATCCTATTTGGTGTCAACCTTCAGGAGGTTCTTGTCCTACCCGTATCGCTAGGTATCAAATTAACGACGGATTGAAAGACACCAATTCAGGTGTTTATTTTACTGCTCCAAGCCAAGTAGAAAAATCGCAAGAAAAAAGTCCAGCTTACAATGGTACTCCCACGGGTAATATACCAGCTTTTGACATTTCTCAGCCAGATAAAAATGTGACTACAGGAGGTGCTAATTTCCCAGAACCCCCAGAGGTACTCGTTAATTACATCGACCACAGTAGCAATACCGAGACGGAATTACCAGCCACTGAATGTACAACGGCTCTTGGTGATCCTACAATCAAAATTGGAACTACAACATCCCCAATCCCAGAAAAGAGTCTAAAAATAACAGATTCTTTAAGTCCCAATCCAACTAACAGTTTCTACGCTTGTGTAGATACAGCTAAAAACATAGCTAGAGTTACGATTAGAGGAAACAGCCTGCGCCGCCTTCAAGCCAACGATGCTGAGTTCAAAACAACTAAGTCGGCATTTTTTCCAAGATCGAGCGTGCAAGTAAAAGGTCTAAGTGGGTTAGGAAAGTAACTGATTGGCTGAAACACATTTCTGAATCGCCGCCCGCCGATAAACAATAGGAGAATACCATGAAAACCCCACCAATATTATTAAAACTTTTGCATAACTCGGCTGCCAAGCCCAGCCCTAATTTCAACAAAACTGCATCCAGAAAAGATGATGGAGGATTCACGCTTCTAGAAGTGCTCGTGATAGCGTTGCTCATAGGTATATTTAGCTCGATCGCCGCTCCAAGCTGGCAGGGATTCATCAACAGACAAAGAGTTCGCACTGTGAACGATCGCGTTTTCCAATCATTACGACTTGCACAAAGTGAAGCAAAGCGAACTAAGCGCGATGTCACAGTTACATTTGATAGAACGGTCGATCCGCCAAAAATTACGTTTACCCCCCCACTAGCTACCGGTGGTAGTACACAGACGTTAGATGGTGGAGGCGAAATTCCACCCGGCACCATTGCACTTCGTCATAATGCGCCTGCACCTGCAAACTCGATCGTTTTTGACTACCTGGGTAATGTGAATGAACTTCCCGAAGATACATCAGTAAATCCAAGTGTTCGTCGATTTGTTGCCACAGTTTCTACTGTTAACGGTGGTGCTAAGCAGTGTGCGATCGTGGAAACTATCATAGGAGGCATGAGAACTGCTGAAGGAAATAATTGCCCAACGCTACCATAGTTTTCAATAAATTTAATCTTAATCTCTAACAGCAATTCCGCCTAAGTTCTGAATTGCTAAAATCTATTAACTTAAATTATTTTATATTTCAAATCCTATTAAAACCGTCAAAAAATGCAGCTATAACTAAAACAAATAATCATCCAGCCAGGAAATCAACTATTACTCAAAGACATAACCTGGCCGATGTTTGAAACCCTACTAATATCATTTCCGGTAACACCAGAATGATGTTGACAGTTGACAGTTGACAGTGAACAGTCAACCGTCAACCGTCAACAGTCAACTCGAATTTACTATTCCGATGCTAACGAATTTGATATCATAACTGCTTAACTAACCAAGCGATCGCCCCTGCAACATCAGCAACCTGCTCAACATCGGGAATCCGTGGCCGCTGCACCATCACCACCGGAATTCCCAGTTCCCTAGCCGCCACAATTTTCGCATAAGTAGCACCGCCCCCGCTGTTTTTACTAACAATTGTATCAATCTGATATTCTAATAGTAATTGGCGCTCATCTTCCAAAGAAAAAGGCCCCCTTGCTAATAACAATTTACCATTAGGAATAGGAGAATTGAGTGCCGGAGGATCGATCGCCCGCATCAAAAACCAAATAGCATCCAAACCAGCAAAAGCAGCCAATTCCTGCCTACCAATCGTCAGAAACACCCGCTGAGACAGCCCTAATAAAGCCCTTGCAGCCTCCGAGTGGCCCGCAACTTCAATCCAGCGATCGCCCTCCACCCTCTCCCAAGCAGGACGCACCAGCATCAAAAAGGGCACATTACATTCAGCAGCCGCAACAGCAGCATTAGCAGAAATCCGAGCCGCAAACGGATGAGTAGCATCGATTAAGAAGTCGATCGGGCGATCGTCTCCCTTGGCGTAGCCCCCGTAGGGGCGGGCCGAGCTAACGCGCAAAAACGCCGCCAGCCCAGCCGCCCCACCAAACCCCCCAATCCGCACCGTACCCGTTTTGGGGGTAAAAGGCTGTTGAGTGCGTCCTGCTAGCGAAGAAACCACCTCTATATCAGCAATTTGAGACGCTCTCACCGCCAGTTCCGCAGCATCCCCCGTCCCCCCCAAAATTAGCAACCGTTTTTTCACCAAATTATACTTCTGCCTGCAATTTTCCTTAAAAACCGATGACTTGAGTGTCAGGAGGCAGTGCAGTGGCCTCGGAGACCTTTTTAAACACAGTTGCCTGCTCGTTTAAGGAATTAGGCCTCGCCTGTCCGGGATTCGTGCCTTGCAACTGAAGCCGCATTTGACCTTCGGGAGTCAACTCAAAAACAGTCTCAACGGTTTCTGTGCTGCTGAGGCCGACATCAATGTGCATCGGTTTTTCACCGAGATTAACTTTGTACCTCATTTCTTTGGCGCGGGCAGCTCCGTCGGGGCCTTTAGCCATGAGAAACAATTTGCCTTCTGGCGCAAAGACGAAGGTGAAAGACTGACCCGAGGCGACAGTGCCTTGCCATTGGCCTAGGAGTTGCTGGTCGAGGGTGCTAGCGGCCGGGGCTGCTGTTTCTTGGGCAATTGTTGGTGTTGCTGCGGATGCTGAACCGAGGGCGGCGTTGAAGCTAATGAGGATGCCCAAGCAAAGGCTACCTGCGATCGCTTTACCAATCATTTTTGAATTAGACATGAGACAAATCTAAAAATTGGTTATTTGTTTTGTACACTGTAGCCGTAAAACCGTACTTTGTTTAGTTTAAATCCCTTTTATGGATAGATATAGGTTGAGGTTCAAACCTACAACGCAGTTGTCATCCCCGAACTAAAGCTTTTTACTCGTTACCAGGCTTTTACTCGTTACCAGGCTCTTCCTGGTAACGCATATCCGCAGGAAGAGCCTCCCTAGTCTGGGCAGAGGCAGAGCCTCGCTTACATCGTTTCCCAGGCAGAGCTTGGAAGTTAACCAGTTATTGAAACTGATGCGAGTATTGCTATAATTGACTATTGCGATCGATCGCATCTCCAGATAGTTTAGCAAATCGATCCCATTAATAAGCTGTTCGACATCTAAATTGCATTTTTTGTGCGGGCTTTCTGGCCCAACCCCTACTCCCCACAACAACTTTATCAAGTTTTGACTGTGCAGTTTAAATGCAGGACAGCTTAGTCTTCATTAATTTTTTTCAGTATCAGCTTCGACTTGTTCTGTCGGAGATTCCGGCGCCGGTTCCTGTGGATTTCGCGATCGTTTCATTAGCTCCAATGCCTCTGCGTAAGACCAAGCCACGTTCACAAGAAAAGCTTTCGCCATGCCGGACAAATTTTGTGCATCCTCGGTTTCAGGCGCTTCAGCTTTTTGGTTGCCGTCATTCATCATATTTTTGTTTTCTCCCGGCCAGGTTTTTATAGCGATTTTTTGCAGTCTGCGATCGATACCCACAAATTATGATTTTTCTTGCACCCGCACCCTACTTATCTTTGAGGATATGACCTTGATTACCACGAATAATATCATAAATAAGCTGTGGAGCATTTAAACCAGTAACGAGGCTAAGCTAATACGCATTTAAATTGCATGGGGCAATAAATTTTCCTTCTTGTGGGGAGTAGGGATTGGGCCGGAAAGCCCGCCCTCAACATACAGCATATTCCATGTATATGCGGTACACACAAGAAGAGAAACGCGAGTAAGGTGCGGATACACCCGTCAATCTGCAATCTTTATCAAATATGAAGGAGCGACGCACCCTACGGACTAACACCACACAATATAGCTGCTAATGTACTTTATGAACCAGCGAATATGCTGTAACATAAAATACTTCCAACTCAAAAACCCAGTTTCATAAGAGAAACCGGGTTTATGAGCGTCTGTCCTAGTTTATGTATGCTCGCCTACTTGATTGCGTCTGCCGTATTAACTAGCTCAACCTATTTAAACCTCAAACTTTTCAGGTGTTCAGAAACTCGCAAGGGCGAGCACTCTTGGCTGCGCCCCGAAAGCAATCAGGTTTCTCAGTGTTATATTTTTTTAGTGGGAGCTACTAATCCTTTAATTCGCGGATACTTCTCTTAGCAGTGTCTTGATACATCTCCCCCATTTCTTTCACGGCTGCTCCTGCTTCTTGGCCAATCTTCTGAACTCGTTCGCCTGGAGAGTCTGAGGTTTCGCGAGCTTCTTGCCTCCATTCCCGTGTTGTTTGGGGTCTTTCAGGATTGTTGAGCTCAGACTTTGAGCTGGCTTGCGCGCCAAAACCTTTGTTACTGCTTCCCGAATTAACATTGGTTGTCAGCACCAGAAAACCGACTAGGACAACACTCAAAAAACTCTTAATTTGAAAGCCCTTAAGCAGGGAACTGATGCGAGCAATGGCTGTGGAAATCAAATTCATCTCAGTAATACTCCCGAAGTTAATTGGTGATAATTTTCAACATTTTTTCATCTAATTGACTCGCTCCAAAATTAGCAGCTAATGCGAAGTAAAGCCAACTTAGCTTTAACTTGCGATCGACCACCTAAATAGAGTTATAGGTTAGCGATAAAATCTGCTAAACACGCAACCTATGTGTCAGCCAATTAGCTTTTTCACACATGAATATCACCTTAACAGCAGCCAAATAGTTCTACCTCTAACTAAAGTCATAACTTAGTTAGAAGCAAAAAACATATTTTTATACACATGGTTAGACAATTTTTAATCAAGCATGGTATGCAGGGCAAATTCTTATTGCAAGCGATCGCCCGTTTTCACGTCAAACCAGTGCAGCAACTGAGGCGGAAAAACCAGCTCTACAATTTCGGAATTCCAGTGGCGGTCATTTGGCAGCAAAGCCCGCACCGTTACAGACTCCACACCTTTAACTCGGACGCTAACTAAATTTTGCATCCCCAAGTTTTCCACTAAAAAAACCTCACCTTTAATTGCCTCTGGGCCCGACATCTTGCCAGCCTCTACATCTGCAAAGCCGACGTGTTCCGGGCGAATTCCCAACACAATTTCTGGCGGCACAGTCGGCATATTTGGGAGTGGAACTCCAAACTCCCCCAACTTAGCAAAATTTCCCTGGCATTTAAGCACTAGCAAATTCATTTGCGGGCTGCCCACAAAACCAGCTACAAACTGATTTGCCGGACGAGTATAAATTAAGTGTGGCGGATCGAGCTGCTGCACGTTGCCGCTGTTGAGAACTGCGACTTTTGTTGAAAGGGTCATTGCTTCGGTTTGGTCGTGAGTGACGTAAACTACAGGAGCCTTTTGGGAGGAAAACAATTGTTTAAGTTCGGCCCTAACTTTTTCCCGTAATAATGCGTCGAGATTGCTCAAAGGTTCGTCGAGCAAAAATACTTCCGGTTGGCGCACTAAAGCGCGGCCGAGGGCCACTCGCTGCCGCTGTCCGCCTGATAGTTTTCCTGGTTTGCGATCGATTAATTCCGTCAATCCGAGGGATGTTGCAACTTCCGTCACTAACCGATTGATTTCGCTGGAGGAGATTTTGCGAAGTTTGAGGCTCGATGCCATATTCTCGTATACTGTCATGTGCGGATACAGCGCGTAACTTTGAAAAACCATTGCAATATCCCGATCGCCCGGTCTGAGATAAGTGACATCGCGATCGCCAATTCTAATCTCGCCTCTAGTCGGCTGTTCCAACCCTGCAATTAACCGCAGCGTCGTAGATTTACCACACCCCGAAGGCCCCAGCAACGTCAGAAATTCCCCTTCGCTGACATCCAAACTAATGTCTTTCACGGGAACAACTTTAGGGCTGTAGGTTTTATTGAGGTTTTTGAGTTGCAATTTTGCCATGATTTTTAATGGGTAATTGGGAATTGCTAAGAACAGCACGACACGGATAAACACGGATACACGGATTAATCTTTTGTTGCTTGTTTGACTACTGACTACTGACTACTCTCCAATCTAAAATCTAAAATCTAAAATCTAAAATCGATTTATCCTTTTACAGCACCCGCTGTTAAACCCTGAACAATGCGCCGCTGGAACACCAAAACCAGCAAAACCAAGGGCAAAGTTCCCAAAACGGTAGCTGCGGCGATCGGGCCGTAAGGAATCTCAAAGACTGACACCCCGCTGAGTTGAGCAGTTGCGACGGGAATAGTTTTCAGAGATTCGCGAGTCATAAATGTCAGTGCAAAAATAAACTCGTTCCAAGCTGAAATAAACGTCAAAATTCCCGTTGTGACTAACGCGGGAAATGTCATCGGTAGCACGATTTGCCACAGCATTTGAAAAGTGTTGTAGCCGTCAACTTTAGCCGCATCTTCCAAATCTTTGGGCAACTGTTGAAAGAAACTTCGCATCACCAAAATTGTCAGCGGCAAATTGATAGCAGTGTAAGGAATAATTAAGGCTAAATAATTATTGCCTAAATCCAAAGCTTTGACAATTTCCAGCAGTCCCAAAAATAGCAGCACCGCCGGAAATAGCGTTACAATCGTCACACTTGCCAGGATAATTCTCTCGCTCCACAGCCGCAACCGGGCTAAAGCGTAAGCTGCAGGAGCGCCTACAGCCAAACACAGCAATGTTGAAGTAATCGAAACAAAAGCGCTATTTAAAATGTAAAGTGCAAACGGGCGGCGCTGGAACAGCGACAGGTAATGCTCGAAAGTAATTCGTTTGGGAATGTAGACGTTGGGAATCGCCGAAATATCTGCATTTACTTTGAAAGAAGTTAGCACCTGCCAGATAATAGGTGCGAGGAAATAGGCGACAATTAAGAGCGCTGAGATTGGCAAGATTAATTGCCGGATGTTAAAGGTTTTTTTGCTAGGTTGTTCGCGGGCGATCGACATAATTTATACCAATGAAAGGAAAAATTTAAACCGTTCAGCAATCTAAAATCTACAATCTACAATCCTCAAATCTAAAATCTAAAATCTAAAATCTAAAATCAATTGATGCGGGCTCTCGATAACAGATAAGTGGCGATCGCAACTGCTGCCACTAACATCAAAAAAGTACACACCACCAAAGCCGCCCCATACCCAAAGTCTAAATACCTCATTACCGTGCTGTAAATGTAGATAGAAACCGTCTCCGTTGCCCCCGCCGGCCCCCCTCCCGTCATCACCTGAATCAAGTCAAAAATGCCGAAAGATTGGGCAAATCGAAACAGCACAGCAATCACAATTTGCGGCATCAACAGGGGCACAGTAACTTGACGGAAACTCTGCCAGCTACTAGCGCCGTCAATCGCGTGTGCTTCGTACAAATCACCGGGAATTGATTGCAATCCCGCTAGCAAAAGCAAGCTGACAAAGGGCGTAGTTTTCCACACATCCGCTGTAATCACTGCCATCATTGCCAAAGTCGGATCTCCCAGCCAGCTAATGCTATTTTGAATCAATCCCAATCGCCTCAAAATGTCGTTAATTACCCCGTATTGGTCATTAAAAATCCACGCCCAAGCTACTCCCATCAATGCAGTGGGCAACGCCCAAGGTAGCAGGGAGATTGTGCGAACAATGCCGCGCCCTGGGAAGGATTGATTTAAGACTAAGGCAATGCCCATACCAAGAATTAATTCCAGCACAACAGAGGCGACTGTAAATACAGTGGTGTTGCCTAAAGTTTGCCAGAAACGCCCGTCACCTAACATTCGACTGTAGTTAGCAAAACCGGAAAAAACCAGTTTTAATTCTGTACCGAGGTTTTGGGTGAATAAACTCAGCCAAAAAGCCCGCAATATTGGGTAAGCAAATACTAGCATCAGAATTATCAAAGCTGGTGCTACTAATATCCACCCGGTTTTTTGTTCGCGCTGTCGCATCTTGTCTAATTGCATCTTGTTCACCTTTAATTTATTTTTTGGCGGGCCAGAAGCCCAACCCCTACTCCCCACAATTGAATTAACTGGTTTGTGGAACAGGCATCTTGCCTGTTTCTAACTCTTTGTGGAACAGGAATCTTGCCTGTTTCTAACTCTTTGTGGAACAGGCAAGATGCCTGTTTCTAACTCTTTGTGGAACAGGCAAGATGCCTGTTTCTAACTCTTTGTGGAACAGGCATCTTGCCTGTTTCTAACAGAGACAAGATGTCAAATTTACGAAGCTTGGGGTTGTTTCAAACTGCCTAATAAATTACGAGTTTCGCTAGCTGCTGCTTTCATTGCTTGTTCTGCACTCATTCTCCCGGTAAAAGCTGAACTCAAATAGCGCTGCAAAATATCAGAAGCTTGAGCGTATTGTGCCAGAGGCGGGCGCAAAGATGATCGTTCCACTACTTTTAGCAGTTGCGGGTAGTGGGGATATTTGGCGACTATTTCTTTGTTGGTAAATAGGGATTTGTAACTGGGAACTAAACCGGTTTGTAAAATAAATTTGCGCTGGGTTTCCTCGCTGGTAAGATACTGAATTGCTTTCCACGCTTGTTCTGGATGTTTTGAGGTTTTGGCAATTCCCCAGCCCCAGCCGCCCAAGCAGGAACCGCCTGTTTGACCGATACTGCTGAGCATTGGCTCGATCGCAATTTTACCTCTAACATTCGATCCTTCGGCATTTGCCAGCTTCCAAACATAGGGCCAGTTTCGCAAAAACAGCGCTTGGCCGTTTTGAAACAAAAGCCGGGTTTCTTCTTCTCCGTAGGTGGTGACACCGGGAGGAGAAATGCCAGAGGCGATCGTATTTTTGAGAAATTCCACTGCTTTAATTGCTTCTGGTTTATCTAACCCAACTTCAAAAGTTTGCGGGTTTGCCCAGAAGCCACCAAAACCGGAGAGCACTTCGACAAACATCGCAGATACTCCCTCGTATTGTTTACCTTGCCACAGATAACCCCAAGTTGCTTTTCCCTGTTTTTGCAAGTTTTGAGAGATTTTTACCATCTCTTCAAAGGTTTTCGGGGCTGGAATTTTCGCTTGTTCTAAAATGTCTTTGCGGTAATAAAGCATTCCGGCATCGGAAGCGTGGGGAATTCGGTAAAGTTTGCCCCGATACCGCCCGCCTTCGACGTTTCCTTGGATAAATTTTGATAGTTGTTCGGGGGGAATTCTGTCTGTCAAATCGCTTACCCAACCTGCGGCTGCAAATTTGGGAACCCAGACAATATCCATGTTGATGATGTCGTAGGGCGATTCGCCTAAAAGAAAGGCAGATGTGTAAAGATTTTCTATGAGGTTGCTGTCAAAAGGCCCTTCTATGAGGTTGATGCGAATGTCGGGGTTTTTCTGTTCAAATTCTTTGACAAAGGGTTTCCAGTTAACAAGGTCTTGACCTTGCATTAACATGGTGAGCACGACTGGCTGTTGAGTCAGTGCCGGCAGAATAAATAAAAGTAAGACGGCGGCTAATGTGACAGCGAATAAGGCTAAAAGACGGGGACGCTTCTGGCTTCGTTGCAGCAGGGAATTTATTTTTTGCATTTGCTTTTGAGGAATGGCGGTGCGATCGCCTTATTTCTCTCATAACTCGCTTTCTTTTGTTTCGCTGAATTTAGCGAGTTTGTGCAATAAAAGTTTAAGTAAACTTTAGCTTACTTAATAATGCTTGAGTGAAAAGTGCAAATTTTGATTTAACTGATTAGATGGCGAGTTAAATCAACATCTATCTACAGATAGATATTAGACCTATTACAAAAATAGTCAACTATCTTGAGATTATCTGCGTTTATCTGCGTTTATCTGCCTGTAATCTGCAGTTAATCCTTCAATCAAAGATTTATGAAATTCAAGTCTATTGAGAACATTTAAATAAATAATTCTTCCTTCTTTTTTCTTCCTTCTTCCTTCTATCCTTTACATCCGTTACATCCGTTACATCCGTTACACAATCCGTTGCCGAACTTCTTCCTTCTAAACACAAAAAACACCGCTCCTCAAAACAGGAGAACGGTGTATAGGGGGTGTTATGGGTTGTTGTCTGGGATTAACCTTAACAAATTACGATCGGCTGAGGCTATGCCTTGTGATGGTTAAAAAATTGGCACAAACCTGCACGATCGCCCGTTGCTCGATCGACCGCGAGCGATTAGCCCAACCATTCCACAACAGCATCCTGCTTGGTATTGGTGCGCCGTTCTGGGGTTTCGCGGTTGAATTTCAAGTGGATGGCGCGGTTTTGTTCGCCGTCTGCTGCTACTGCAAAAATCGGATAGTCGATTAAGCCGTCTTGGAAAGACATCTGGAAGCGGAAAGTGCCGTCAGGATTGAGTTTAATCGGCTGTCCGCCTACGTAGACGGTAGCGTCAGGCTCGGTGGCGCCGTAGACAATCAGTTCGGCATCAGCAACTAACCAGAACTGGCGGGGGCGCATCGGGGCGGCGAAGCCAACTCCCGACATACCGACACCGGACATACCGAAACCTGACATGGTGAGACCGGACATACCGACACCCGACATGGTGAGGCCGGACATACCGACACCCGACGCGGTGAGGCCGGACATACCGACACCCGACGCGGTGAGGCCGGACATGGTGGGAGCCGCCCACATTCCGACGCCGGAGGGGAACACGTAGGAACTGAGAGCTTGTTCGTGGATGCCGACTTGCTGGACGGAACCGGCGACGTGCTGCATGGAACCGAAGACAGAACCCGCTACGCGCAGGGATTCGGCAGATTCTGCCATGCCGAAGATTTGTTCGTAGATGGCGTTGCTGGTGCTGTAACCACCGCCATTGACTGCTTTTGCGAGTTTCTTGGCCGGAGGAACCAGTTCGGCGAAGGTTTTGCCCTGCAATTCTTCTTCCCAGTCGAGGGTGATGAATTGATCTTCAATCCAGTCGCTGGGATAGACGGGAGGAACGCGGACTTCAGCCGATCGAGCTAATACCAGCCACCGACCATCTGCACAGCGGTAGCCGATGTCGATCGCGTAGTCCCGATCGCTCACGGGGATTGGCACGTACCATTCCCGCGCCAGTTCGTCGCAGGGATATTCTTGAATGCTGTGCGGGCTTTGAGTGTCGAGGTTAACATCTGTAACGTCGTAGATCCGCAGGGCGAGTTGCTGTCCTCCTTGGCGACGCAATTCTTCTTTGCGATCGTTGGGAATGTCCCAGTAAGTGTAGGCCCATTCTGGGTCGCGGGGCATTAAAACCACCCGGCTTTCGCCGTAGCCGTTGGGCAAATCTGCTAAACCTTCATCTACAGACGACAAAGAACCGCCTGTTCTATCTTCTTGACCGAGTTCAAACTTTGCTGCTTCCACTGCTTCTTGTGCCTCTAGTTTGCGAGATGGGCTGTAGGAAAATTTGGTGCGCTGAATTTCTTGAATTGATGCCAGGAGTTGCGATTTCCGCATCCGGCTGTAGCGAGAGACTCCACATTCGCTAGCAACTCTGCGGAGTTGTCGCAAAGTCATCTCTTCTAATGGTGGGCGTTCTTTTGCCATGAGTTGGTTCTCCACTAATTTAGGATGGCGGGTTAGATTTTTTCTTCCAACACAAATGTGTTGACTTTTTGAGTTAGAAACTCTTTTAAATCTACATATTATCGAGCTTCCAAATCTCTCCAACCTTTGAAGCCTTGCTTGTTTTTAGCTTGTCTTTTTCCCCATGCGATCGGGGGTTTGGACTTCTTGGCTTCTGCGCGCACCGTTCGATCTAAATAAAGCTTTATCTGTCGATTCTTGATTGACAAGATCGATTTTGTGAGTGCGATCGGTGCTGCTAGCAACGCTGTGCTTGCAGCACACGCGCTATTCGACTCCCAGTGCTGCTTAATCGAAGCATTTCTTTGGGATCGTTTTGTCATGACTCAATGTTGCAGACAACTTGCGATCGGGTCAAGGGGTCTTTTCCTTTAATTCTGGGTACTTATACGCATTTTCGTGATTTTGGGGATCACTTTGTCAGGGAATCTTGACAATTAAGCGCTTGTGGGGATCGTCAGGGAAACAATTGTCAACATTCCCTGACATAAATTAGATGTGAGATTGAGTCGGCCAGGGCGGTACTATGGATAGAGGAGATTTAGTACAAAATTTGGTAGGCTGGCAGTTGGGCGGTACTCTTGTGCTAGCTTCGCTAACGGGCGATCGCAACTACAAACCAAAAGTCTTGGACGCAAAAAAGGTTTGACGCTACCTATACAGATAAGGTGGGCACTGCACACCCTACACATAGAGCTTCTGCGTAAATCTTGTAAAATCTAAAATCTAAAATCTAAAATCTAAAATCGAATGACTCTAACGCTTTACAACAGCTTGACCCGTCGCGAATCACCTTTTGAGCCCCTCGAACCAGGAAAGGTGCGGATGTACTGCTGCGGCGTTACGGTATACGATTACTGCCACGTCGGCCACGCCCGCGCTTACATTGTTTGGGACATGGTGCGCCGCTATCTGATGTGGCGGGGATACGATGTGCGCTACGTGCAGAATTTTACAGATATTGACGACAAAATTCTCAACCGCGCCCGCGAAACCAATTCCACAATGGAAGCCGTGGCGGAACGCTTCATCGATGAATATTTCGTAGATATGGACAAGCTGAATATTCTCAGGGCCGATGAATATCCCCGCGCCACCCATACAATGGACGGCATTAAACGGCTGATTCACGAATTAGAAAATAAAGGTTATGCCTATGCGAACGGCGGCGACGTTTACTACAACGTGAGGCAATTTGCCGATTACGGAAAACTTTCCGGCCGCAAGTTGGAAGAAATGCAAGCCGGGGCTAGCGGTAGATTGGACACCGCAGAAATAGAAGCTCAAAAAAAGCAAGATTCCTCTGATTTTGCCCTGTGGAAAAGCGCTAAACCCGGTGAACCTGCTTGGGAGTCGTCTTGGGGAAAAGGTCGCCCCGGATGGCACATCGAATGTTCGGCGATGGTGCGCGATTGCTTGGGCGAAACAATTGACATTCACTGCGGCGGTTCCGATTTAACTTTCCCGCACCACGAAAACGAAATTGCTCAATCTGAAGCCGCGACTGGCAAGTCACTGGCTAATTATTGGATGCACAATGCTTTTGTGACTGTCAATGGCAAAAAGATGTCGAAATCTTTGCACAATTTTATTACAATTCGCGATTTGTTGGATGGGAATTGGTCGGGCGATTTGGAATCTAACCCCCCCGCAGCCCAGGGCGGGCACGGGGGCACCGCCCCTACGCAGGATGGGAGTCAGAATCAAAGCGAGAATGCAAAAGCGGTGGAACCGATGGCGGTGAGGCTGTTTGTGTTGATGGCGCAGTATCGCAGTCAAATTGATTTTACCGAAGAGGCGATCGCTAGCGCTAGAAATGGCTGGAATACCATCAATGAAGGTTTGCTGTTTGGGCTGCGCTACGGTTCTCAACTGAATTGGGACGTTGAGAAAACTGGACAGGATAGCAAAGCTGTGCAGGAATTCCAATCAGCGATGGACAATGATTTCAATACTCCCGGCGCTGTGACGATTTTGTTTGAATTGGCTAAGGAATTGGCCAAAGAAGGCAATGTTTTAGTGCATCAGGGAAAAACAGAAACTGCGCCGGATTTGTTGCAGCAAAAATGGCTGACATTGGTGAGTTTGGCGGGGGTTTTGGGTTTAGAAGTTCAGCCGGAAGGTGACAGCAATGATGCTGTTGATGGTTTGAGTGATGGGGAGATTGAGGTGATGATTCAGCAGCGGAAAGATGCTCGGAAAGCTAGGGATTTTGCTGAGGGCGATCGCATCCGCAACGAGCTTAAGGATAATGGGATTACTTTGATCGATCAAAAGGATGGTACAACCATCTGGCATCGTGGTTGAAACTAAATTCATAGTCTGCGGAGGCAGACTTTGTTTGACAAGAAGCGGTTTCAACCGCCGAATTCTAAACACGCTCTAATGTCTTCCTCCGTCAACTCTGGAAAATCGTCTAGAATCTCTGCGTGAGACATTCCCGCAGCCAGCCAACCCAACACATCATAAACGGTAATTCGCATTCGCCTGATGCAAGGCTTTCCACCGCGTTTACCTGGTTCGATCGTAATGATTTTGCGATCGCTCATGACCAAACCGAGTTTAGTACATTTTTTTTAGTGTAGCCTAGTCTTTGAATAAGCGATATAATTTACTCAACTTCGCAATTTGTTCAACCTTAGAGGTAATAGCCTAGCTCTATGAATACCCTCGACCAAGTGCTAGAAACTGCTTTACAACTGTCCTACGAACAGCAGGAAATGCTGATAAAAATCCTGCAAAACCGTCACCGCGAGAGTGTCCGCGCGGAAATAGCTGCTGATGCCCAACGAACCTTAGCTGATTTCCGTACAGGCAAATTTCGACACCAGTCAGCCGAGGATGTTATTGCAACATTACGCCAGTCTTTGGACGAGCCGGAAGCATGAGACAACTGGTTCTGACTGTTGACTGTTGACTGTTAACTGTTGAGTATTTGAACAATACCGATGCAACCGGAAACGATATCAGTTATTATTAGATAATAACTCCACAAATAGATTTAAGTTTTATTTAACTTGTTCACAAATTCGGCAACAGCCGCGACAAATTCTGCGGTGGATTCATAGGGCAAAACATTGCGCCCCGGCATTAATAAACCTTCCCCATTGGGAAAATAAGCTAAATATTGCGCTAATCTTTCATCCGGTTTCTCTTCCTTACCCGCTTGACTGATGCTTGAGGCTTTTTCTCCCATGACAATGAGTGCAGGTCGATCGAACTTTTGAATCGTGTTACTATAATCCTGGCGCCAAAACCCCGCTAAAAACGAGAAAACCGCGTGACGGCTGTCAGGATTGGCCGCCCCAGCCTGCAAAGCATCCAACCATTCGCTGTCAACTTGTGCCGCATCGCCAAACAGTTGTTTCACAGAAAAAGAACGCAAAAACTCAGCGCGTCTGGCGTAGCGGTAAAAAGCGTTTCCCAGGGGAGAATTTAACAAATTCCAGACAATTCTTTGCTGTCTTTCTGTCGAATGTTTGTTCATCACCGCCCAAGCTGGAGGCCCTGCGAGAACTAAGCCGCGAATTAAATTTGAGCCGCTTTCCTGCTGCTTTTTTGCTAAAGCCAAGCCTACAGACAGTAAAGCACCTTGCACGAGGACGATCGCAGGTTTTTTGACTACAGTTTCCAAGAAATACTGCAACTGTGCCGCCCAATCGTCAGGATAGCAGGCCACAGCCGGCATTTCGCAATCGCCGCAGCCCAAAAGGTCGGGATTATAAATTGGATTACTGTTCCCTGCTTTGTACCAACTCTCACAAAATCTATGCCAAAAGATTCTTGACAAACCAACTCCTATCGGGTGAATTAATAACAAAGGGATGCTATCTTCTGTCGCAGTAGTTGGGTTATAAACATCATAAGCACAGCGATAGTTTTGCCATTCGTAAAACAGCGTTGGTGATTTTATAGATGAAATGGTTGACAAATCTTTATTTGAAGGTGGTGATTGCATATTAATCTTTTAATTTTTTACTTGTTTGTTTACTTATGATGCTACGACAATGTGAGTTTTAGCTTGAACATTTGGTGGCGAGTGGGCAATCCTAATCTCTACGTTGCTGCCGAGTGCGTTGAGAAAACGAAATAGGCGTTCCGTAGAGAAATCTAATAATTTACCGCGCATCAATGCTGAGAGTGTAGGTCGATCGATTCCTAATAGCTTTGCTGCTTGGTTCTGGGTTAGTTGGCGTTCCGAAATTAATTCACTAATCTGATGAGCTAGTTCTGCCTTAATCAGTAATTCCTCTGGATTGGGTAGCCCTAAATCAGCAAAAACATTTCCACTACTGGAATGCACTTTTATTTTTTCAGTCATTTTGTTCCTCCACTTCTTGCTGTTCTAAATATTTTTTGTAGTGTTCTTTGGCACGCTTAAGTCGAGATTCAATCAAATCTATATCTTGCTTGGGGGTAGCAATTCCCTGCTTTGATTTTTTTTGAAAAGCATGAAGAATATAGACTATTCCTTCAAATTTTACGGTATATACAGCTCGGTAAGTGTCTCCATCAAAATTTTCAACAATTTCTAGAACGCCAGCACCTTTAAATCCTTTAAGCGGTTTAGCATCAGGATGCTTTTTACCCAGTTGAGCGCGGTACAAAGCAAAACCCATAATTTGCTGAACATCTTCAGGAAAGTCGCGCAAGTCGTCACGGGAACTGCCGATCCATTCAACGGGTTTTAAGAGCGACTTCATAATCTTAATTATATTATTTATATCATATCGTTTATCATAAAATAGAGAGTGACACGATCGACAACAATATCATTACTCAATTTTGTCAGAATAATCATGTCAGAACAGCGGATTACCATTTCTTTACCTAACTTGCTGCTAATTGTAGCATCGTCCTTGCTGCTAGTGCTGCTGTGGCAATTGCGGAGCCTGCTAGTAATTCTGATGATATCAGTTGTGCTGGCTGCTTCGATCGTCCCGATCGTTAATTGGGCCCAAACGATGCGGGTTCCCCGCTGGCTGGCGGTGATTATGGTTTATTTAACTCTCATCGGTGGATTTAGCGGGACGGTAGTGTTAATCGGGCCCACAGTCATCGAACAAATAGAGTTACTGCTGCGGCAGTTACCAGTTTATGTCGAAAGTTTGCGAACTGTGGCAACTAATCTATTGAGTCGCCTAACCGACGACGCCCCAACCTTGGTGGGTCTGGTGGACACTCAATCGCTGACTAATTGGCTGATTCGATCGAGTCAACAACTGGTTTTGCGATCGTACAGTTTAACCAGAGGCATTCTAGGCGGTTTTTTCAGCTTAGTTTTAGCATTATTTATTTCCGGTTACATGGTTGCCGACAGCGACACATTAATCAAAAGTTTGGTGCAATTTTTCCCAAAACCTTGGGATACAAGATTAGCCGCACAAGTGGCGCCAATTGGTCAAAGAATGGGGAGCTATATTCGCGGGCGAGTGTTAGTTTCGGGCATTTTAGGGATATTTATTACCACAGGTTTAAGCATTTTGGGAATGCCGGAATTTGCTTTAGGCTTGGGTGCGATCGCAGGTGTGACAAACTTGATTCCGTTCATCGGCCCAGTATTGGGAGCAGTACCAGCATTAATTGTAGCATTAGCTAAAGGTGGCTGGGTACTTTTGTGGGTATTACTGTTATTTGTAATTATCCAGAATTTAGAAACTTACGTACTCGATCCTTTGCTGGTTGGTTCCTCGGTTGGTGTGCATCCTTTATATCAATTGCTGTCTGTATTGGGAGGCGTTCAAGTATTAGGAATTATTGGGGCAGTAATTGTGCCGCCTTGGTTTGCGGGAGTGGCAGCTTTGATTGAGAACTTGTATTTAAAACCGAAACTTAGGAGCGAACATCGAGAGGCAATAGATCGGGCTAAAAATAATTCTGACTTGCCACCTCTTACACCTTCGGCGTGACAGCAGGGGAGAAGAGGAGAAGGGGAGTAGGGAATTGAAACATACAATTTATATCGTTTCTGTTGGCATCGGAATAATAATTTTCGGAGTTCAGCGCTTACGTGACCGATCGCGGGGACACTCGTACTTGGGTATAATTCCGTAGTTGCCAGGTTTGATCTTAAATTCACAACAGCAATTTTAACATCCCAGAAGCCGTTCGATATCAAACCCGTTGGCATCGGAATTATTCATCTCTCTCTTCTCTTCCTCCGCGTCCTCTGTGCCCTCTGCGGTTAAATCATTCCGGTTCAACCGGATGTGATATGACCACGAATTTCTTCATGTGGTACCCGCCACGTTATTTATCCGTGGAATCAATCCAAAATCGAAAATCGAAAATCACTTATTGCCCCCGCATTTATCTCGCGCAAGTCAATCTAAAATCTAAAATCTAAAATCTAAAATCGATTGACTCCAATTATTCGATCGCTACCATTAACACTTCAACAGTATCTACAAGTCTGCCGACTGATAACTGATGACTGATGACTAAAAACTAAGGACTAATTGCCACCTCAATGCGGCGGTTGCGCTGCCGATTAGTATCAGAACTATTGTCTACCGAAGGGCGACTTTCCCCATAGCCGATCGCCACCCAATGATACTTCTGACCGAGCACACCAGACAAATACTGCACCACAGCCTGAGCCCGGGCAAACGACACATTGCGATTATCCGCCGCTTCCCCCGCGTCGTCAGTGTGGCCCGCAACCCGCACAGTTGCCCCCTCGTGATTGCCCAACTCCGCCACCAAATTGTCCAAAATCGCACTTGTGCCCGCGCGCAAAGAAATGCTGCCAGTATCAAACAAAACATCGCTGGGCAGAGTCACCATCAGCCCATCTCCCCCAAACACCGGATTATTGGCATTCTGTGGCGCAGTATTCACCGTTTCAGGGTTCAGACTGGGGCTGCTGCCGATCGCCGGTAAAGGCGGAACAGGAGTTGCCGCCGTTTCCGGCCCCGCCAATTCCCGCGACATCAACTGCAAACGCTTTTCCAAAGTTTCCGTCGGGCGGCTGCTGCCCAACTGACTCTCCAAAGCGGCAGTGCGACCAATCAGCGCGTTGAGTTCGCCCTGCAACTGTCTCAAATCCGACTGCAATTTCTCTCTCTGGGCAGGACTGACTGTTGACTGGGGAGTCGGTGTAGCGGTTGGTGGCGGGAGTGCCGGAATTGGCGTTGCTGGGGCGCGTTTCGGGCTGGAGGTCAAATTTTGAGTTACACGCAGCAATCTCTCTGCGATCGGCATTTCCGTCGCCCCTGACGGATAAATTTGAGCGATCGCCATCCCCAAAACCCACGCAAAACCGCTACCCACCCCCAGCAGCAGCAGTCGAAAAATCAGCGACAGTACAAGCAAACCTTTTCCCCGCGACTTGGAGACGCGAGTGGGGGGGATTGAAGGTTTTTGGTTAAAAGATCGCGTCATATTTCATCCCTCTCGGTGTACAGACCACATTAATTTCGATACTATCTTACCTATCCGATTTGAAATTTGAGATTTGAGATTTGAGATTTGTCCTCCAATCTAAAATATAAAAAAGAAACCCGGTTTATATAAATCTGTGGTTTGGTGGCACGCAACGGACTAGAAACCTGGTTTCTAGTCCGTTGCGTGCCAGCCTGAATCTGTTGGATAATTCAGTAAAACTTTTGGAAAAAAAACCGATGACTGACCCTTTAAATAGCCCTTATCCCGTTCCTTGGGAGTGGATTAGTGCCACTCATGCTAAAGTGAGCTCCACTGCAGGCACAGGCCTCCGCTATTATCGCAGTCCATCTCTAGTATCAACTAACGGCCAATACGCAGCTTACAGTCGAATTGAGTTGCAAGTACAGCCGGAATTCTCCCGATGTCGGGTTAGCAGCGTCATGTTTGTGGAAAATCTCAAAACCGGCGAACTGCAAACAGTGGCGGCTGCTTCGCCACTGGCCGAAAGTGGGATGTATGCTAGCGATGATACAGATATGTCCGGGACGATCGCCATTTTAGTGCCTGTTTCTTGGAATCAAGACGGTTCCCGGATTCTCGCCCGCGAATTTGAAGCACTTTTCAACTCTTCCGATATGTCCGACTACGGTGTCATTTGGGACAAAAATGATAATTATACTTATACCGTTGCTCCCGCTCGCAGTCTTTACACTCATGCTGTATTGTTGGGTTGGAGTCAAGTTTGTCCCGGAAAAGTTCTGTTCCGCGCCGGCAATTTGGGCGATCGATCTTGGCCTCTTTGTGCAGTGGATATGACAGGGCAAACAGTAGCAGTCACCGAGGACAAACCCCTAGTTTTCGGCAGTCAAGCCAGCACAGACTGGATCGAACCTAAAACTCGTTTTTAGATATTATGGCGGCATTTTCTTGGATATGGCCCACAATTTTTCTAGTGTCAGGTCAGTCTTTTAACCAATTCATTTTGACCCTGGGGCTGATAGTTCTGGCTGTTATTTCCGGTCTAACAGCTTTTATTTTTATTCGGATTTTTCTTAATTGGTTGCAAGCGAAATTGGAGGGAAACCGCCATTTTTTTATACGCTCGTTCACCAGAAAGACGGGCAATTCAACCGCTCATATTTCCGAACCTGAAAAGGTTTTTTTAGAACCCAGATTCGTAGAAAGTGACGGCAATTTAACTGCTACTATTTTTGGAGGCAAAAGCGATATTTCAAGAGCGATTGAGCCGGAGATAATCTGCGAAAAATCAGCAGCAGTTGCCTATCTCTACAAGCCGATCGCTCTTTGGCACGGGCGCTTAATTTTGCCATCAAACGAACAGCGGCTGCCCTACGGCACAGTGTTTTTTGAAGTAATAAATGCACCCAAAAAATATAAAAACTTTATTGGCAAAACAGCATTTTTGAAATGGAGTACAAATCGCGAAGTACAGTTTTTTGTCCACGCAGTCAGTCAAGATATAAACTTCACACAAGAAACTCAAAAAAGTCAAAAATCTGGCAACATCCATCCAGATAGATTAAACGGCTGGCGAAATGTCGGGCCTTTAGAAACTCTAGCAGGCAGCAGACTTGAAGACAGCGTGACTGTGATGCTGCGGAGGCCGGTGATTGCGATTCATTATAGCAGCAGCGATCGCCAGGAACTCACGATCGATCGCGAACCAGTACAAATTATCGGACGTTTCTGCGCCTTAGTCTCTATTTTACAGCGAAAAGAACGCGACAGCGACAAATTTATTGTCCGGCATTTCAACAAAACATCTCAACAATTTGACGGCGCCGCCGAAATCATTCGGATTCCACAAGTACAGCCAGACAAAAATGGCGTAGCGAGGTCTACCAATCACCTAATCGAACAATCGCCCTTAAATCCAGAAGGCTGGTACATTTACGGCGAAAGAGACGAAGACAGTATATTTGTAGTACAGGCAATCGAACCCCGCAAAATTGCCCAATTAATCCCAGATGAAACACATTTCGGACTAAAAAAATCTATCGATTATTTAAGCAGCCAAAATTGGGAAAATACACCAGCCCAAAAAGGGCAAGCAAAAATAGTATTGTTAACCCCAAATGACGCTAAAGAAAACGCTTCAATCTCTCCTTGGCAAGAAGGAGATATCGGGATAGTGATTCACAGTTTCGGGGGTATCGGCGGCAAAAAAGGCGAACGGCAACCCCTGGGAATTGTCACCGGACATTTTGCTTTCGGAGTAGCAAAAGTAGTGCGCGATCGCTTTACCAGCGAACTGCGTTTTGACATAGAATACAAACAAGTTTACGCCCACAATCCCGACGGAATTGTTGCCGGTTCCAGCAAATGGCAAAGCTACATGGGAGACTTGCAGCGCGGCTGGTTGGGCGATCGCCCGGTTTGCGATATCATCTGTAAATTAGACTGCGTGTGTTGCGACTACGATTTTGACGGCATCACCTTGTCACCTTTAACCGAATTAAACCAGCAACTAGATATCATGATGGCCCGCTACCGCAGCGGAGACGGCACCGGCGCAAGTTTAGTCACGCCAGCAACTTCTTGCGTCCAAGATTCAAGTCAGGCAATTTACGCCACAATTAAAAAAATCACTTCCGAAATAGAGTCAAATCCTCAGATTCAAGACTGGTTAAAAACACATCCCACCGACGCACAAAGCAAAAGGTTTCACCAATTAGTAGCTTTAGGAGAGAGTTTAGAAAAAGTATTAATGCCCCTCGGAATTGTTCGTCCAGATTGGCGGAAAAATTCGACATTGGCGGGGATTGATGCGGAACTGAAAAAAACCTTTTTTGCAGGTATAGCAACCCTGATAAAAACTGCTATTAGTTACCGAACAATGCTGCCGAGGCGAACCCAAGATGAAATAGCCAAAGTTTTATTAAAACAAGGAGCTTTTTTGTGGATAATTCGCACCAATCAAGTTGGAGGATTTGACCCAGACATTAAGCCGATCGCACCAACAGGGTTTTGAATCAGCAATCGGTTTGTAGATGATTCGGCGATTTAAATCGCTACTAGAAAAACCAAGTCTGCCTCCCCAGACTAAGAGATTGATATCATGTCCGGTCAATTACCCTGATTCCTGTAGGGGCGGGTTCACCAACAATATTTGCTAAAAACCGACAATCTCAAAAACCCGCCCCGGCAATTGTATTATGCGCGATCGATCGGACATGGTATGAGGCAGCATTTAAGCGGGATTTGGTATCAGTCAACAGTCAACCGTTAACAGTCAACAGTCAACCGTTAACAGTCAACAGTCAACAGTTAACCATTACCAAGGAGTGACTTGAACAGTGCCGTCTGGTGCCAAAACTACGCGGAAATCAGCCAGCGGTTCCGCAGGTGTCCTGGTGCCAACCGGTTGGTAAAGCAACTCCGACAACGGCGTTTCGGATCGATCGACTGCTGCCGAATTTTCCGGCTTGTAACCGACAATCGCCCCGTCTGGGGCCACACTCACCCGATAAACCAACTCCGCATCAACCGGAGGCTTATCCTTCACAACTCCGTCAATTTGCTGGGAAAGTTTGCCCCTCAACAGGTCAATTTCCCCTGGATCTGTAATTGGCACCGCTGCCACATCTGGGCTTGCCAAACCTTCCGCAACAGGAGTGGGCGTGCTTTCCGGCGAAGTGCTCGACTGCGGTGTGGCCAACGGTGAAGCGTCCGGCTGCGGCGCGGGGATCGGAGTCGGCGAAAGCGATTCAGCGTTCGGAGTTTGAGTCCCAGGCAGCAAACCGTCAGCAGGGGGCGTGGGATTGGGATTAGGCGAACCCGATCCGCCCGGATTCGGCGTCCCCTGATTCTGGCCTGCAGGATTGGGCTGCGGCACCGGATCTCTCGGCCGCTGGACTTCCGGTATCGGCACCAAGAAAAACGCCATCGCAGCCAAAGCCAAACTCGACACCCCCACGACAGCAGGTAAAGTCCGCTTCGCCAAAGGTTCGGCCGACTTGACGTAACGCTTGGAAATTGGGGTTAATTGCAGCGACAATTCCGGCAGCGTCTGCGTGTCGGCAAAAAATTGATCGATCGCCTCTACCAAGTCAAATAGCTGTACCGTCGTCAAATCAACTTTTGCCGACAGTTCTGTTTTTTGATCGATTTGGGTGGCGCTGCCTGTGGAGGCGGGTAGAACGGTCAATCGGTGCAAATTCCCGTCAATTCTGTGCAACTGCACCATACCCACATTCGGGCCGTAGCGATCGGGATAATGCACTCCGCTCATAAATTCTTGAGCGTAGCTGCTGACGGCCCTCACCAAGCTTTCAAAAAACTCCCGTCCCCCGCTTAAAGGCTCGCCAAGACCTGTAACATAGCATTCAGCGCTCATTAATATTGAAAGCACCGGCCGTAAATCTAACTGGCTGGCTGCCGATCCATCGCTCAACCCTTCTAGAACCAGGGTGCAATTTGGCAGACTGTACTGACGCCTAATAGTCATTTTTTATTCAACTTCTCCATCAAACAGGCTAACCCAGAAGCGCTGCATTCCGGCTGTGCCTGTACAAAATAGCAGTTTGCTCAACAAGTTCAAAGCTAGTTCGTTGAGCTTGTCGTCGGAATCGTAAGCTGCAACTAGCGATCGCTTGGGGTTCATGCGCGATCGAAAGTGAGCTCGAAAGCGTTCTAAATACTCCGCCAGCGACTGGTTCTGGTTGAGGGGGATATTTTTCGATCGCAACTGCTGGGAGTCTAGCAGCAACTGTCGAATTGTGGCGGTTAACTTACGCGCCATATTACAGGCGATCGCCACCAGCGCTTTTGCCTCCACAATGGTAAGGGAGCGGCGCTGGGTATAGCGTCTCAGCGGGTTAGTATTACGCATCAGCCAAAGGGCAACCCGATTTTTGATAATTGATTCCAATTCCAGGTCCTTTGACACAGCCAGCATTTCTTCGGCACCTCCGAGATACAAGGCTTCGATCGCCAGCAACATCAAGTCAATTTGCAATCTGGCTCGGCGGGGACATCCCCCATCGGAGGGCGACAAGTCTGGCAAACTGTCTAAAATTAACGGGTTTGACTGGGTAAGCGAAGTTTCTGACGGCATTAATATCACGGCAACATCCATTCCAAACAAACTATACGGGCACGGGGGGTCTTGAGCAAGACAAATTCTCAACCAAGAACTTCTCTGGGATACTTTATTTTTATCATTGACTTTTAGGTATATTTTCTAATTTAGCAGCAACCGACCGTCGCGGGCGAGCTCCGGCGGCCGGAGTTCGATCGCCCACTCCCCCACCCCGCCGCTTTGTGATTCCTTGCTTCTTGAGGGGGGAGAAGGGGAGAGTCAATCGATTGCGCGATTTTAGATTTTAGATTTTAGATTTTAGAATTGAAGCATTGATCCCACGGATAAATTCTGGGGTTCCTTTATCGGATACAGGTTTTTTATTTCTGGACGGATGAATTACGTGGCGGGTATCCTGGATGCTTTCTGTCGGAAAGCGACCAAGAATTACCCATTTCCCCTTTCTTATTCTCTATTGGGATCGATCAATCTTCCTGCTTCTGGGGTTGCACCGCCGCTTCTCTTTGAGCAGTAAAATCAGTAGCCGCCGTCTTATCAGTTAGACTAATTTTTCCCTTGAGGCTTTCTTGCTCCACAATTCCGCGCATTTTAACAGAACTGTTTTGACCGGTTGCTGTGGAGTCCCTGCAACCCGCTAAATTAGGAACCGCACCCGACAAGTTCAATCCTTGAGTTTCCCACCTACCAAATAGAGAAGGTTTCTCTTGGGCTGTTTTTTCCCTGCCCTCCCTGCTGCCCGATCGCAAATTACCGCTCAAATAAACACCCGATTGCTCGATTGTCAATACCAAAACATCAGAATTCAGACATTCGGGCAAACTTTTAGGATCGAAGCGATAAGTTCCCGCAATTGCCGGGGCCGCCTTTAAATTTGCTTCCCCGTAAGCAGTTACTACTTTAAACAGCAGTGAAACTGAGCCGATCGCAATCCCGTAAAATGCCAGGGATTTGAGGCTTAAATGATTCATCATCTTGGTAATTGGTAATTGGTAATCGGTAATTGGGTAAAATGCCCAGTGCGCCCCTACTCATGACTAATACTGAGTAGTTTGACTGAGTACCGATGCCAAGTGCGATCGCACTTTAACGTAACACCGCGCAATCAGTAGCGAAGAATGACACTGCACAGCCAATTCATCAGTATACTGTCCCAAAGTTTGGCGCTCAATTCCCCACTCCCGACTCGTACCCGCAATAGTTAAATCAGCATTAGCAGAAGCCGCTACTACTGCTTGAATTGGCTCAGCAGCCTCCACAATCGGAGTCTCAATGCGCGATCGCACCTCAACTGGTAACTGATCCATCACTCGCCCAAACTCGTAACTCAGATTGTTTTCAGCTTCCCCGTCAACCGCCACCCGCAGCACCGTCAAACGGCGTTCTTCGCTATTAACTAATAGTCTCAGTGCCAATTCTAACCCCAAATCATCATGAATGTTTGCCGCGTAAGGTACTAACAAGTTATTCAACCTTTCCCGGCCTCTGTCAACAAAAATTGCTACATCCACCTTAGCGTTGCTGAGAATTTGGCCGACACGTCCTCCCAAACGGTTGCTGCTAAAAGTTGGTCTGTGCCATCCTACTAAAATCAAATCCGCGCGATCTATTTCCGCAATTTGTGCCGTTTCCCTGGCTACATCATTAGTAACCCGAATGATGGGATGTACCAATTTTTGGGCCTCCGGCAGTTCCAGACTCTCAATCAATTCTGATAATTTCGAGCGGCGTTCTTGAATAATGCGATCGGCTTCCGCAGGCGTACTTTCAAAGGCATAGTCATCATTTAATTCTATCAAACTCAGAGGATGAACCGCCACCGACTGTAAATCCTCACCACCCATACCAGCAGCCGGCTGCGCCAGCGCTACCGCTAGTCGCAGTAAACCTTTCTGCGTGCTGGGATTGGCAACCGGTACTAAAATTCGATAAGTTGGCAGCAATTTGTTAGCAGTTTCTTCGCTGCTGTCAGCCATTTGTGAATTTTCTAATTCTGAATCCTCAGAGTTAACTTCTGAAATATCTAACCTAATTAACCGTTTTGGATAAGTCCACTCCAACAGAGGCGAAGTCATAAAAGTTGTCACTAAAGCCATGATGACTAACATTGTAAATAGCAGCGGCGAAACTACACCTAGGGAAAGACCGATATTCAGCACAATTAGTTCAGTCAAACCGCGAGTATTCATCAGCCATCCCAGGGCTGAAGCTTCGCGATTGCTGATGCCACAAACTCTGGCCGCAACGTAAGTGCCGAGGTATTTGCCGATAATTGCCACTCCCAAAACTGCGGCGCACAGCAGCCACAATTCGGGACTGTTGAGCAAGCCGATTTCAGTCCGCAAGCCGCTGTAAGCAAAAAATATGGGCAGCAGAAATATTAGTACAAAGTCTTCGGTTTTTTCAGCTAATTCTCTGGTTAATCCCGCATTTTTAGGCATAACAGCACCCAGCAAAAATGCACCGAAAATTAAATGAATGCCGATCCATTCAGTAATTAAGGCAGAAGCTACAACTCCCATGTAAATGCCGGACAGCAATAACTGTGTTAATCTGCCAGTGCGGTTGTACTGTTTGGAAAGTCGCTGCAAGAACCAGCGCACTACAGTCAGCATGAAACCGATGTAAATTAAAGATTGAATAATTGTCGGCAAAGCACCGATCATCGAATTAGTACGAGTAACTGCGATCGCCACCGCTAACAAACACCACGCTGTCACGTCGTCTACCGCAGCGCAAGTCAAGGCCAGCGTCCCCAATTTGGTATTCTGCAAATTGTGTTCTGTAATAATTCTTGCCAGCACTGGAAAAGCCGTAATTGACATCGCCGCGCCCAAAAACAAAGCAAATGCGGTAAAGGAAACGCTATTATTTGAAACGATGGGATACAGCAGCAGTGCGAGCAAGCTTCCCAGGGAAAACGGCACTAGAATGCTGACGTGGGAAGTTAAAATCGCTATATCTAAATTGCTTTTGAGGTACTTGGGATTCAGTTCCAAACCAATCAAGAACATGAAAAAAATCAGCCCCACCTCAGACAACACGTTGAGGAAGGGAACGGCTTCGGCTGGAAAAAGTGCAGTTGCGGTGGCTGGTGCAACTAAGCCAAATAGAGAAGGCCCAAGCATAATTCCTGCTACAATTTCTCCAATGACTTGAGGTTGTTTGATCGCTCGAAATCCTAAACCGACAAGTCTCGAAAGTGCGATAACAATTAGAACTTCAAGCAGGACGAGAATGGGTATGGGCATGGCGTTTTTAGCTTGGGGATTTTTGCGGATCGAGAGGGCAGGGTAGTAAAGCTGACTGAATTGCCGATCGAAAAAAATCGATACCAGCTCGATCGAAGGTAGAAGGTACCAGAGGCGCACCAACAAGGCCATTCTCTCACAAGCCAACAAAGGCTTTGGCAACTTCCCACTTGGATTTTTTGTTTTTTAGAAGCGCTTGCAAGTAACTTTAACCGCAGCCTCTGCACCCCGGACTCTATCTCACCTCCGGTTGCCCACCGCCCATTTAAACTCACATTTTGCACCATTCTCAATTACTTGTTTAGGAACAGGCTTTTCGGCCTGTTCCACAAGAAAACTCGTTCTTTGTGGAACGGGCCCCAGAGCCCGTTCTTGACAATGGTGCAACATCTGAGTTTAAACTGATATCTTGCACCATTCTCAATTAGCCGTAGGGGCGGGTTCGCCAACAGCCTTAAAGCTTGCAAATAGGTTCTATAAACCCGCCCGACCCCACGAAAAATCCTCTTATTGATATTGCTGCAACATCTGAGTTTAAACCTAGTGATATAAAATTGTCAGAAAAAGTAGCGCGCGCTGTGATAAACTAGAAAAGTTGTTTAAATTCGCACATCCGGGTTTTCGGGTGTTTCTAGGGCGCAAACCTTCAGAAATACGACCGGGTGGAGGATTAACCCGAATTAGGAGTTAAAAATACAATGCCAGTAGTCAGTTTGGCTCAAATGTTAGAGTCAGGGGTTCACTTCGGACACCAAACCCGTCGGTGGAACCCGAAAATGTCTCCATACATTTTTACAGAGCGCAACGGGGTTCACATCATCGACCTCGTGCAAACCGCTCAGCTTATGGAAGACGCCTACGAGTACATGAGAGTGGCCTCAGAAAAAGGCAAAAAGTTTTTGTTCGTGGGTACGAAGCGCCAAGCTGCAGGGATTGTAGCCCAAGAAGCTCAACGCTGCGGTGCTTATTACGTCAACCAGCGCTGGCTGGGGGGAATGCTCACAAACTGGACGACGATTAAGTCCCGCGTGGAGCGCCTCAAGGATTTGGAGCGTCGCGAGGAAATCGGCGCCCTGGATTTGTTGCCGAAAAAAGAAGCTTCGGTACTGCGCCGAGAAATGGCAAAACTCCAGAAATATCTGGGCGGGATTAAATCTATGCGGAAGATTCCCGACGGAGTGGTGCTGGTAGACCAACGCCGCGAGTATAATGCGGTGTTGGAATGCCAAAAGTTGGGAATTCCGATCGTCTCTCTGTTGGATACCAACTGCGACCCGGATTTGGTTGACATTGCGATTCCGGCAAATGACGATGCTATTCGATCGATCAAGCTGATTGTCGGCAAGTTGGCTGATGCCATCTACGAAGGTCGTCACGGTCAGCAAGGCGGCGACTCTGATGAAGACTACGACTACGACGGTGGTTACGAAGGCGCTGAATATGATGTCGAAATCGAAGAATTGGATGACCCCGATTATGTAGATCCCGACGACGCCGCTGACGCTGACGGCGAAGAAACCGAGAGCTAGTATTGCGATCGGAATCTGACACCAGGAAATTAAAAATTAAAGATTGAAAATTAAAAATAATAATTATTTTTAGTTGGATATTTTTAATTTTTAATTGTACATAAGCTGGTCTGCATTTAAATTGTATGTCAAAAAAGATTAAAGTCTTGTGGGGTGGGCGTCCCGGCCGCCCTGAATATACAATTTAAATGGGCGACTGCTTAGCACGAGTCTAAGTCATTAGTAGATATCTGGCAAAAGCATTCATTGTGTGAGGGCCAGAATTAATTCTGGCGCTACACCTACAAAGTCGGTACTAAGATCGACTGGGTATTTCTTCACTCTGGTCTAATCATTAACATTAAAATTAGTGACTGATGACTAATGACTGATGACTAATGACTAATAACTAATTTTGATTGGGAACTTAAAGAAGATGGCGGACATATCTGCAAAACTTGTTAAAGAACTGCGCGAAAAAACTGGCGCGGGCATGATGGACTGCAAAAAAGCCCTCGTTGAAAACGAAGGCAATATGGAAACATCCATCGAGTGGCTGCGGAAAAAAGGTCTGGCTTCGGCAGGTAAAAAAGGTGGACGAGTTGCCTCAGAAGGGCTTGTAGGCAGCTACATTCACACGGGCGGCCGCGTGGGAGTGCTGGTGGAAGTTAACTGCGAAACAGATTTTGTGGCACGTCGCGAAGAATTCCAAACTTTGGTGCGGAATATTGCGATGCAAATTGCAGCTTGCCCGAATGTGGAATACGTGAAAGTTGAAGATATCCCCGCCGAAGTTGTCGAAAGAGAAAAGGCAATTGAAATGGGCAAAGATGACTTGGGCAATAAGCCGGAAAACATCAAAGAAAAGATTGTTCTAGGGCGGATTGAGAAGCGCATGAAAGAGTTATCTTTGATGGATCAGCCTTTTATTAAAGATCAGAATATCTCGGTGGAAGAGTTGGTGAAACAAACGATCGCCCAAATTGGAGAAAATATCCAAGTGCGCCGCTTCGTGCGTTTTGTCTTGGGCGAAGGCATTGAAAAGGTAGAAGCTAACTTTGCCGATGAAGTGGCAGCCCAAATGGGTGTTCAATAATCCCAATTAAGATTGAGAATTAAAAATTAAAAATGTGAAAACTTGATTTTTTGCATTTTTAATTTTTAATTTTTATAGGACTTATGGACAGACTATATTTGTAGGCTGGGCACTGCAAAAGTTACTACTACAGACAGCGTAAAAAGTTAAAATTTGCGTAAGTCTTAAGCTGTTGTGCATTTAAATTTTTTGTTGAGGGCGGGATCGGCTGCCCACGCCACAAAAGTGAAAATTTATTTGACCATGGAATTTAAAAGTGGATTAGCTTATTTTAATTTTATACGAGAGATATGGTGCGACCAAGAGAGAGAATAGAGCAAGATTTGGCAGGACTCGAAGAGGCTTTAGCAGCCTTGAATATGGAGTTTCGCAGTACCTACGATGGTTATTTAACTGCGTTGGGACAAGCGGTGCGACAGCAGTTAATTTTGGCTTGCTATCACCTTTGCACTCAAGCAGTACCGGAGTCGTTTCTTAAGTTGTCCTTCGATGGGCGGCAAAAAATGCAGCAGTCTGTAAAGGCTTTGGCTGCGGCGTCGGAGGAAAAATTGCGATCGCTGGTGACTGAATCAGAAACAGAGGAAGAAATAGAGGAAGAAATAGAGGAAGAGGAAGACGAAGAGGAAGAGGAAGACGACTTCGACAAAGACGAAGAGGAAGAAGAGGAAGACGAAGAAGACGAAAAGGAAAAAAACCAAGTTTCCGCGATTAACTATCTATTTTCATTGGCAAATTATCAATTGCCAAATGCCAATTCCCCGGAAAGTTTGGCACGCTGGCAAAATAGTATTGAAAAGTCGATCGTCCATATACTCAAGCTGCTTTCTCGCGACACCAACCGCTTGCTGCAACAGTCGGGAATCTTGCCGAGTCAATTACCAGAACCGGTTCTAGAAGCTGCTTCTGCTGCTGAATCCTCCGGCGATAGTGTTGCCGGGCCGCCTAACTTATTAAACATAATTATTGAAACCGATGCCTCATCAGCATCGCGCAAATTGGCGGCAGCAACCTTTGGTAGTAGGGCACTGCACATTACAGCGATTAAACTGCGGCTGTCGGAAATAGAGTTTGCCGATGCGGGAACCTCGGCTTGGCGCCAGCAAATTCGTAACCTGTCTGTCAAGTTGAACTCGCTGGGCCGCGATTACCAGAAAAAGCAGCGGGAACTTGCTGTGGTGGAGGCTGAGTCGGCTTGGCGATCGAGTTGGTTTGAAGATTAGTCAGTTGTTAGTTGTCAGTTGACAGTTGACAGTTGTCAGTTGACAGTTGACAGTTGTCAGTTGACAGTTGTCAGTTGACAGTTGTCAGTTGACAGTTGTCAGTTGTCCGTAGGTAATTGTCGGGAATTCTTGAGCTATGATTAATAACTAATGACTAACCACTAATGACTAATGACCAATGACCAATGACTAATGACTAATAACTAATGACTAATAACTAATGACTGATGACTAATAATCAACCCGAATGGCAGCGATTGCAAAAAGCTCTTTCAGTAGAAGCCGATCGCGGATTTAACGACATCCAAGGCAGTCAATACCGCTTCAGCGAGTTTCTGGGCCTGAGTTTGAGACAGTTGGCAGGTTCTGTGGCGGCTTCGGCGCGCGAGCGAGCCAGACAACTAGCCGCTGAATTTGACATCTACCCTCAGAAGGATCTCGAACAGCGCCAACATTCGATCGCCATTACGGTGAGTTTCCTCAGACAAATGGAGCAAGTTTGGGAACAAGAAACTCGCCACCAGCAAGAACAAGTAGCACAAGTCAGACCCGCAAACGCTCCCCAACCAACCGCCCCGGCAGTTTCCGTTCCCCGAACAGCACCCCTGAGTACAGCCGCCGCACCACCAAGCCTGACTCTTGACCAACAGTTAACCCGCGTCACCGGCATCGGCCCTGCCAACGGCAACCGCTTGGTCAAACTTGGTTTATACACTGTATATGACTTGCTTTACTACTATCCCCGCAATCACATCGACTATGCAAAGCAAGTACAAATTCGCGAGCTAGTAGCTGGGGAAACTGTCACTTTAATCGCCGAAGTAAAGCGATGCAATTGCTTTTCTAGTCCGAAGAATAAGAAATTAACCATATTAGAAGTAATTTTAAAAGACCGCACCGGAGAGATAAAAATTAGTCGTTTTTTTGCAGGCCCTCGCTACAGCAATCGCGGTTGGCAAGAATTCAAAAAGCGCGAGTATTGTACTGGTGCAGTGCTGGCAGCTTCGGGGTTGGTGAAGCAGGGTAAATATGGAATTACTTTAGAAAATCCTGAGTTAGAAGTATTAGACGACTCCGGCGGTGCGATCGAATCAATGAAAGTCGGCCGCCTGATACCAGTTTATCCGCTGACGGAAGGGGTGGATGCCGGTTCGGTGAGGCGATCGATTTTGGCTGCAATGCCGGCGGCGAAAATGTTGCCAGAATCGCTACCAGAGGATTTGCGCGAGCGTTACGGTTTAATGGGTTTAGCCGATGCCGTGACTAATATTCACTTTCCGCTCGATCGAGATTGTTTGGCCGCCGCCCGCCGTCGCTTAGTTTTTGACGAATTTTTCTACCTGCAATTAGGACTTTTAAAGCGCCGCCAAACCCAAAGAAAAGCTCAAGCTAGTGCAGTCATCCTTCCTACTGGCAAATTGATCGAACATTTTTATGAAATCTTGCCTTTTGCCTTGACTAATGCTCAGGAAAGAGTCATCAATGACATCCTCAACGATTTAGCTTCATCGCAACCGATGAACAGATTAGTGCAAGGCGATGTCGGTGCTGGCAAAACCGTAGTAGCTGTCGTGGCAATGCTAGCAGCAATTCAATCCGGCTATCAAGCCGCTTTAATGGCGCCGACAGAAGTTTTAGCAGAACAGCATTACCGCAAATTGGTAGGTTGGTTTAACTTGATGCACTTGTCTGTCGAACTGTTAACTGGTTCCACAAAAGTAGCCAAGCGCCGCGAAATTCACAACCAATTAGAAACCGGAGAATTACCTGTTTTAGTGGGAACTCACGCGCTGATTCAAGATACAGTGAATTTCCATAAATTGGGTTTGGCGGTAATTGACGAACAGCACAGATTCGGTGTGCAGCAGCGCGCTAAATTGCAGCAAAAAGGCGAAGCTCCCCACGTTTTGACGATGACGGCAACTCCCATTCCCCGAACGCTGGCGCTGACGCTGCACGGGGATTTAGATGTGAGTCAAATTGATGAACTTCCCCCCGGTAGGCAGGCGATTCAAACCACTGTACTGTCTGCCAAAGAACGAATCCAAGCTTACGATTTGATTCGGCGGGAAGTGGCGAGCGGGCGTCAAGTTTATGTGGTGCTACCGCTGGTGGAGGAGTCGGAAAAGTTGGATGTGCGATCGGCAATTGAGGAAAAAGAGAAACTTGAAAAAAGTGTCTTTCCTGAGTTTAAGGTGGGTTTGCTCCACGGGAGAATGAGCAGTGCCGACAAAGATGACGCAATTTCTAAGTTTCGGGACAAAGAAACGGATATTTTAGTATCTACTACTGTCGTCGAGGTGGGAGTAGACGTGCCGAATGCCACGGTAATGCTGATTGAAAATTCTGAGCGTTTTGGACTGTCGCAACTGCACCAGTTGCGGGGTAGAGTTGGTCGGGGCAGCAACCGTTCTTATTGTTTGTTAATGCCCGGTTCCAAAACGGCGGAAGCTATGCAGAGAATGAAGGTTTTAGAACAATCTCAAGATGGCTTTTTTATTGCGGAAATGGACATGAGATTGCGCGGGCCTGGTCAGGTTTTGGGAACTCGGCAGTCGGGTTTGCCGGATTTTGCTTTGGCGAGTTTGGTGGAGGATCAGGAGGTTTTGGAGTTGGCGAGGGCGGCGGCTCAAATGGTAATTGAGAATGATGAAAGTTTGAATCAATGGCCGGTGGTGCGGGATGAATTGGAGCGGAGATATCAGCGGATGATGAGTGGGTCGATTTTGACTTAGAGTGTTTTGAACGCAGCAACGGGGTTTTTAATAATATTTTGTAGTGGCCGGTTAAGCAAAGATATATCAAAGCTGCCAGTTTATTGCTGCACTCAGCCCCCCTCCTCCCCACAGGGAGGTTTATTTGCACCTACTTATTTAATGTCAGTAATGTAAGAAATCGGTTTTCTTCCCATAAACTCACGTAAAATCCTAGGTTTTTTGTCAGGAAACGCGGTTTATACTTTTTTGCTGAGACTGCTGCAAAATATCAGGTTGAGCGAAACGTCAAAAACACGAAGTTGTTGGGTAGGAGTGCCTCAACCCAACCTACTTTCGGAGACGATTTTTCCCTTGGTCTAGGGTATTTTTATGAGTTGTCAGGCTTGGGGCTCTTATTAAACCAAGAATCCTTCGCAGGAATGACGGAGAAGTGTCAAAATTAAGATAGTCCTGCCAGAAACAGGAAAAAGGAAATCCGGCCTGTACTGGCCTTACCAGGCAACATTGATTCCTCGCTTGTCACGCTTGCAGGTGGTCGCCGACGGTTCGTCGCATTTAATCTCAACACTAATTTATGAAAGATCTCACTCGTTATCGAAATATCGGCATCTTCGCCCACGTAGATGCTGGCAAGACCACCACAACTGAAAGAATCCTGAAACTGACGGGTAAAATCCACAAAATCGGTGAAGTTCACGAAGGCGCGGCGACTACTGACTTCATGGAACAGGAGCAAGAGCGCGGTATTACGATTCAATCCGCTGCTACCACCTGCTTCTGGAACGAGCATCAGCTCAACATCATCGATACTCCCGGACACGTCGATTTTACGATCGAGGTTTACCGTTCTTTGAAGGTTCTCGATGGTGGCATTGGTGTGTTCTGCGGTTCGGGTGGAGTTGAACCGCAATCTGAAACCAACTGGCGCTACGCTAACGATTCCAAAGTCGCTCGCGTCATCTACATCAACAAGCTCGATCGCACCGGTGCAGATTTTTACCGCGTTGTCCAGCAAGTTGATAAAATCCTCGGCGCTAAACCGATGGTAATGGTATTGCCGATCGGCATAGAAGAAAAGTTTTGCGGCGTAGTCGATTTGCTGACCCGCAAAGCCTGGATCTGGGATGATTCCGGCGATCCCCTGAACTATCAAATTAAAGATGTTCCCGCCGATATGGTGGATGATGTCGAAACTTGGCGCGAAAAGTTGATCGAACTGGCCGTCGAGCAAGACGACACTGTGATGGAACAGTATCTCGAAGGCAACGAGCCGAGCCTCGACGACCTCAAGCGCTGCATTCGCAAAGGTACTCGCGATCGGGCATTTTTCCCCACCTACTGCGGCTCATCGTTTAAAAACAAAGGCGTGCAGTTGGTTCTCGATGCCGTAGTTGACTACCTACCAAACCCGATGGAAGTCACACCGCAGCCAGAAGTCGATCTCGATGGCGAGGAAACCGGCGAGTTTGCGATCGTCGATCCCAACAGGCCATTGCGGGCACTCGCGTTTAAGATCATGGACGATCGCTACGGCGCTCTAACCTTCACACGCTTGTACTCCGGTACTCTGTCCAAGGGCGACACCGTACTCAACACCGCCACAGGCAAAACCGAGCGCATCAGTCGTTTGGTGGAAATGCACGCCAACTCTCGCGAAGAAATTGAATCGGCCCAAGCAGGGGACATTGTGGCGATCGTCGGTATGAAAAACGTCCGCACCGGACACACCATCTGCGACCCCAAAAATCCCGCAACCCTAGAGCCGATGGTATTCCCCGATCCCGTTATTTCGATTTCGGTCAAACCGAAACAAAAAGGCGGCGAAGAAAAAATGGGAGCAGCCCTCACCAAGATGGTGCAAGAAGACCCTTCCTTCCACATGGTGACGGATCAAGAAAGTGGCGAAACGATTCTCAAGGGGATGGGCGAGTTACACCTCGACATCAAAGTAGACATTCTCAAGCGCACCCACGGCATCGAAGTAGAAGTCGGCGAACCGCAGGTAGCCTACCGCGAGTCGATTACCAAGCGCCTCGAAGACGAATACACCCACAAAAAGCAATCAGGTGGTTCCGGTCAATTTGCCAAAATTGGCTATGTGATCGAGCCTGGTGAGGTTGGAAGCGGCTTCCAGTTTGAGTCAAAAGTGACCGGTGGTAGCGTGCCGAGAGAATATTGGCCAGCGGTCGAAAAAGGCTTTGAAAGCTGCATCGACAAAGGCGTCTTGGCCGGATTCCCCTGCTTGGACTTGAAATTCACCCTTCTAGAAGGCGGTTTCCACCCCGTTGACTCGTCAGCAATGGCTTTTGAAATTGCTGCCAAAGCGGCCTATCGTCAGTCTCTGCCGAAAGCGGGGCCTCAGTTGCTCGAACCGATTATGAATGTCGATGTATTCACTCCAGATGATTACATGGGCGACGTGATCGGCGACCTCAACCGCCGCCGGGGGATGATGAAATCTCAAGAAACAAGCCAGACAGGAGCGCGGATCAAGGCAGATGTACCGTTGAGCGAAATGTTTGGTTACATTAGCGACTTGCGTACTATGACCTCTGGGCGCGGACAGTTCTCAATGTCCTTCTCGCACTATGCTCCTTGTCCGAATAACATCGCTGAAGAAGTGATCAAAGCGGCAAAAGAGCGTCAAGCTGCGAAGTAGTAGTGCTTTTGACTCCCGGTAGGTGCTATCTGGAGTCAAACAGAACAATTCAATCCCCGACAACTTCTACGAAGTCGGGGATTTAATCTAGATAATAAGTACAGTGAGGTTCGACAAAAAAATATGATTGAGTCGATCGCAACACTTTCACTAACAGACTTCCTCGCTCAACCGGATATTGAATCCTCGCCTGCATGGGAATTTATTCTGGGACGAGCGGTTCAAAAAACTATGCCAACCCTTTTTCATTCGCGACTGCAACACAACTTGGTTAACTATATCAACGATCGGACTGATCGATTTGAAGCGATACCAGAGTTGCGTTGCTTGGTACTTCCCTACTCGCCAGTACCAGATATAGCGATTGTAGCAGGCGATCGGCTTACCGATGAAGACGGACCACTTAACGGCGCACCGGATTGGTTAATTGAAATTCGATCGCTGGATCAAAGCACTTTAAAATTGCAGAATAAGATCCTCCACTGCCTCATTAACGGCACGCAATTAGCATGGCTAATCGATATCTCTCACCAACAAGTTTGGGTATGGCAGGGTGAGGAGCTACCTATAATCTGTTCGGGTGCAGATATTTTACCAGTTTTAGGTATTCTCCCGGAACTTACGGTTGATGCTGTGATGGCTATGATTCGCCGACAGTAGGCATTTTATTAGAAAACTGGGTTTAAAACCCCGTTGATAGTAATTAGGGTTTGCTGAATATACCGCATATTGCGTGGTCTGGGTTTGCGATCGGCTTATTCAGCAAGCCCCACATATTAGATAGTAGAACCACGAGCAGACTTCAACAACATCTTGATTTGTTCAAGACTTAATGGTGGTGAACTACGATGAATCATAGCGTGACAATTTGGACAAACAGGACGCAAATCTTTTATAGGATCAATTTCATACTCTTCTGCAATCTCTGAAAGGGGTCTTAGATGATGAACATGAATGAAACCTTTTCCCCGTTGCCCAAAAGCTCTGCCAAAATCGAAATCACAAATAGAGCAACTTGAACCGTAATAATCAATACATTTTTGCCGCGCTTTAGGATCTCGTTCATAGGCGTTGACTGAAACTTGCCGTACTGCCCCCTCACGAAATGTTTGTACTGAATCTACTTCATCAGGAAAGAATCTAGTAGTAGTTACAGATTCCTGAACCTGAAGCGGACTTTGCCAATCCCACAAACATTTTACGTAGTCCTCAAAACGATCTTCCTCACCAAGAAACACATTTGCTGCAGCACGAAAGATAGCAAAGATTTCGACAAAGTTATCAATCACTGGCTGAGCTGCATCTAGGTCTTTAATAGGAAGAACTAGGGATGGACTCTGAATATAAGTACCATTCCTACCTCCTTCATGAATTAATTGCAGTTTGTTAATGAACTCATCATACTTTAACTTACCATATTTTTCCGGTGCAATATTATCAGAGGAAATATTATATATACCATGCTTCAAAATCCTAGTAACATCTTCTAAATGGTTTTTCAGAACGTGAACAATCGGATTGCTTTCTAGCCCTCTTAATCCAAAAAAATTCACAAATAAACTATAAGAAGTACACTCGAATCTCTGTTGGAAATACCAACCTTTTCCTTTTATAGCCAAGCCAGCGGTTGCTATTTTGAAGGGCCGGGTTTTCTTGGCTACAAGGCTGTGCCATGGTGTAGTCAATATCTGACAATCTGAGAGTACATCTGTGCCATAAACTTGGTGAATTTGGTCACAAGCTTGTTTAATGATTATTTTAAGCTTAGGGACAAGTAATTCTTTTAGCTTATCAGCACGCTCTCGATTGTCTTCGACTGAGAACAGATATTGTTCAGCAGACCCTATCAATGGCAAGTCAACGATTTGTGACAATTCGGTCTCCTCAACTGAATTCATATTTGCTCTCCGACATGACAAGTGCAACGAAAACTAATCGATATTTTAGCTTTTTTTCGACATATCCTGAAATAGGTCATGCTTCCCCGGTTCCTAAAACTTTTGCTGTGGTGAGTTTCAGCCTTGTAGGGTGCGTCAATCGATTTTAGATTTTAGATTTTAGATTTTAGATTTTAGATTTTAGATTGACCCCACGGATAAATGCGGGGGCTTGAGGATTTTCGATTTTCGATTTTGGATTGATTCCACGGATAAATCCGGGGGCTTCTACCCTCAAGAAATTCGTGGTCAGTTAGAATACTTACAGGACTTGGGAAACGCTTATGGACTGACGCACCCTACTATCGTCTTTTAAATGCCGAACAGCTTATGACTCAAATAAATCCCGATCGCACTGCTGGTACAATTGCGATCGACGTTTGCGCTCAATCAAACGGGCAGTATCTTTGTCAGATTTCGTCATCTCTGAGCGATCGCCCTGATGATACCATGAATTTTTACGGACAAACGAAAGAACACGCGATCGCGATCGCCCTGGAAAATTTAGCATCTCGCTACCGCCAGCAAGCGGAAGACTCTCAAAATATAGATTGGGATGCGGTGGAAATTTCGGATTCTGGAGAGCCAATTGAAAAGCGTTATCACGTAATTTTGCACTACGAACGAATTGCTAAGGATGAATCTAAGTTTGAGGCAATGCACAATACAATGCTCGGAAATACAGTAGTTGAAAATGCCAAAATTTCAATAATTGAGATCGATCCCGATATCGAAATCGAGGCCAGAGGGCTATCAAAATATTGAGGCATCGGGACTTAGGTGCAGATGGGCATCTTACCCTACGCATCAACGATCGAAACGTGAGTTTGAGGCGGCGATCGACTAGAAGCGATCGCATAATTTCAAATCCCCAAAATTTCTTTTCTATTACTCCCCCGCAAAATCTGCCCTAAACTTCTCCACAACTCGATTTAACTCAACCGAATGAGAAGCCTTAAATAAAATCCGATCGCCCTTTTCGACAAATCCCAACAACCGCTTTGCTAAATCTTCCCGCCCATCCTTGGCTGTAATATCTCCTATCTCCACAAAAGGCAAACCCGCCGCGCCCGCGGCCATCGCCGCTGCTTCCTCAAAATCAGCAAAAACAAACAAAGCATCCAGATTCAACTCTCGCGCCGCCATTCCCACTTGTCGGTGAAATTCGATCGCCCTGTCGCCCAATTCCTTCATCGTTCCCAACACCGCAATCCGGCGCTTTCCTGGAGTATCTGCTAACAGTCTCAGGGCCGCCAACATCGACTCCAAACCAGCATTGTAAGTCTCATCCAGAATCACAATATCCTGCGGCAAATCGTAACGGCGCGCCCTTCCATCCGGTAACTGCACAGACAAACCTTGCTTTAAAACTTCCCAATCAATACCTAACACTTTCCCTACCGACAAAGCCGCCAAATAGTTTACAGCATTGTGCCGTCCCGGCAGCGGTAATGGTAATTCTATACCATCTATAAGTATTGTATCATTGTTGAGCAATTCTCCGCACAAATCCCCGCCTTCTAAACCGTAACTTAAAGTTTTTCCCTGCCAAACTTCGGTCGCAGTTGCGATTAATCTGTTACAATCGTGATTTAGAATAGCAATGCTATCAGCAGGCATTTCGGCTAAAAGTTCGCACTTAGCTTGGGCGATCGCCTCTTCGGAACCTAATCGCCCGATATGTGCCGTTCCTACATTAGTAATTACCGCAATAGTAGGACGCGCAATTTGCGACAGCAGCGCAATTTCGCCACTCCCGCGCATTCCCATTTCGATTACAGCATAATTGTGTGTCGATGAAAGCTCCAACAGAGTTTTCGGTACTCCAATTTCATTGTTGTAGTTATATTGAGTTTTAAGAACATTTCCACTCGTTGACAAAACCGCTGCAATTAACTCTTTAACAGTAGTTTTACCTACAGACCCAGTAACAGCAACTATAGGTATACTGAATTGGTCACGCCACCAACGGGCGATCGACTGGTAAGCTTTTAAAGTATCGTCAACGCGCAACAGCGGAAAATTAGGCAATTCCTCTTGCCAATGTCGATCGACAATCGCGGCAATCGCCCCCAAATCCCTGGCTTTTGCCACAAATTGATGGCCGTCAAAATTGTCTCCCCGCAGCGCCAAAAATACTTCACCCCCCTCAAGAGTGCGCGTATCTGTGGCAATACCTGTCCCTACAACTGTCAAAACGCCTTCAGACACAGTAGGCAAAGGTACAGTTAAAATTTCAGCAAGTTGGGCGATACTTACGCGACAAACCATAACCAGCACTCACATTTAAAATAATTATTTTCACAGCTAATTCTACCTCGCCCAACCTCAAATTTAACTAACAGCGGGCGGCGGATCGGGATTGACCTCGATCATCCTAATACTAAATCGTCGGTTCACCAAAAAATTATCCCGTACCCACCCACGATCTTTACCAATACTTTACACAGTCGATGGTATTTAAGGCCTTGCTAATTACCAACAATTCATGTCATGCTGGTGTTGATAAATAGTTTAACTAAGCAAAAAATATCGATCGGCATAAGCTGCTGACCGCTTCTACCCATAAGTCTCCGCCGGCGAGAAGCTCGGTTGACTCAATTATTGCGATTCATTTGCCAATTCATCAAAATAATAGCGCTGAAAGCTCCTGCCCCAGCCTCGGAGGGTTAATCCACAGTGAACGACTACAACAGACAAAGCCACGAAGAAGAACAGCTACTTTACAAGCACTGGCTGGAGTTGGTACAACGAGAGCAGCCTGCCGAACTCATCAGCCGCTTTCGCACTTTGTTTATCCAGGGTACCGGATATCCCGATCGCTCGATCGCCGAAGCACTCGAAAAAATAGCAGCCTCAAAACACGCCGAACAAGAATTCAAATACATTCTCAACCGCTGCTGCCACATCCTGATCAACCGCTGGCAAACCTACCCCAGCAAGCAAGCAGCCATCCCTGAATTGATCGCTCTGTTTGAAGAAGCACCCAAAATCTTATTTGGATACCATAGATCGCGGGGGCGAGGCTCCATCCCCCAATTAGTAAATCAATTTACCGAAAGCGAACAGTACCTCACCCTCCAACGTTTAGCCAAAGTCATAACTCACAACAATGAAGATAGCAGCAGCAAAACCCCTGCTACCCTCGCCCTCGGAACCTTAATTCCCCGCTACCCTTACCTGTACAAACACTGCCTGCTCAGCGACGACAGCAGCTACGAACAGCAAAAAATCATTAAAAAAATCCAAGCTCAAAAGCAGCAGCAATTTGAGATCAACCTCTCCCAGTATGTTGCTCACCAAGTGAGAAAAGCCCAAACAGCGCGTCGGGAAACCTCAATTGTCTTCAAAAGAAGTATACAACCTATAAAAAATCCGACCCTGTTGACCGACCCGGAACTATTCTTTGCCCTCAAGCAATTTGTCGGAAAAGTAGAAGGAGCAGATACCTACAGACAGCTAGCGGGCCGTTTCACGGCGAACGCCAGCACAAATCAGTCCTACCGCTCCTTTAAAGACGACTTGTACGAATACCTGATTTCTTCTGTCACCGACGATCGCTACGGCAAACGTCTCTTTAACGAAAAATTGTATAAGCAACTACAAAATACCCTGCCCCACAGCGACGATCAGAAGTTTAATGAATTTTTAATGATCAGAACTTGCAGCCAGTTATTGAACTTTTTAGTAGTAGAGAGTCCTGTGCGGCCCAACCACTTTGTCTTCATCGACTTGATCTCAAACCTCGGTCCCACCCAAACCACAGGTTTGCTGCTGAAAATCGTACTAATTTGCGGCAAAGTCAAGCCCTACCTAGAAAAGCGGCTGGCAATTTTGTTCGGTCACTACGAATGCAGTACTCGAGAAGGCGTAGTCTGGTTAGTCAAAGCCCTGGAAAACGTAAACCTAGCTTTGAGTACCAACTTTGGCAAGGTGGATGTATCTTTCCTGCGATGAGAGGGCGCGGCATAACTTTCTCTGCTTCCACTGCAGGCAAAACATCACACCGATCGACCAGGTTTCTGAATACCCTAAAAGTTTTACCTTTAATTAGAACAACTTAATTAACTCCTGAAACCTACTCAAAAGACTCTATTCTATGTTAAAGTATCAAGTGTGAATCAGATTCAGTTGCAGGCTTTGTTCATTGCTACAGAATTGTCTAAAAACTTGCCCTTCTGTATCGGCAGGGGACTCTCCGAAACTGAAATCTTCGCACTGTCTAAATTTTGGAGTTATTCCTCATGTCGATATACGTCGGTAACTTATCCTACCAAGTTACCCAAGAAGACATCACCACCGTCTTCGCCGAATACGGAACCGTTAAGCGAGTACATCTACCTACCGACAGAGAAACCAGTCGCCCCCGCGGCTTCGGTTTTGTAGAAATGTCCACAGATGCAGAAGAAGATGCAGCCATTAGCGCTCTCGACGGAGCAGAGTGGATGGGTCGCGACCTCAAAGTTAACAAAGCTAAACCCCGCGAAGATGAAGGCCGGGGTGGCGGCAACCGGGGCGGCGGTGGCCCTGGAAAATTTGCTCGCGGAGGGGGCGGCGGCGGAGGACGTTATTAATTTCCTCTGAGAAAGATTTGAGATTGGAGAGTTGAAATTGGCGCCAGAGCTCACCTAGCTCCGAACCACTTCCGGTCGTTCCGAAAAATCTATGCTCTTCAAATTTCCATATCTACCCGATTAAATATACCAAAAAGCCAAGGGCCTAACCCTTGGCTTTTTGGTATGTATGAGGGTTGACGGTATAAGTCGGAAATCGGCTGGGCGAATCCGTTGCAGTACCGTCAGGTTCTAATCGTCAGGTTCGATGCTGCTGCTCAATCCGTGATTATTGAGCGTTTCAGCGTAAAACTCAGCGTGTTCGAGAGCGCAAACAATCACCAATCCCATCCCGTTAGTATGGGCTTCCATCATCACATTTACCGCCTGTGGCTGAGTCAGACTCGGTACCGTCGCCATCAAAGTCTGCACCACGTACTCCATAGGATTGAAATCATCATTGTGCAGCAGAACGCGGTAGCGTGGTGCAAGCTTGCGGACTGTGGAAGGCTTTTGAATAATTTCGACAGACACTAATCTATACCTCCTGACTTGTAAAATGTTAAAATTTGTCAACAATCTTGAGCCGGATTCCTCCGCTGTGCAAGACTATCTCACTTTCAGCTATTTTATTGAAATCTGAAAATTCAGACAAGGCAGCCCCTTGGTCGATCGCAAGCTGTGAACCCAACACCAAACCCACAGGGCGTGTCCTGGGCCCTGGGCAACCACCTTCCTAGCGCCATAATATTAGAAAGGCGCGATCGGTTAAAAATAACAAACTACTACCTGTTGAGTCTCCAGAACTGAGGGAACGAACATTATATGAAACGCAAACCTAAATCCTACAACGACAGATTCAGCGGCGACCCATCCCGAGCAGATGAAGACTCCGACTACCCAGGCTCCTTTGGCGGACAGTCGCGGCGTCAACCTCAGTCCGGTAAACCCTCTTTCCTCAATTCCGCCACCCTAGGGATTTTAACAGCCGTCTTTATTCTGGGAATTGGCATTGGCATTGCCTTTAGCTCCACAGCTACAATTAGCCCAGAGAACGTAGCCTCCCGCGAATTTATCGATCGCAGCGCCCCGAACCCAGAACTTTGCGTGCAGTTTGGAGCAAGCGCGATGGTGACAGATATGCGCCTCTACGTCACCCTCAACCCCTTCAACGTCTACATCTCGCAGCCGAGTATGCGCCCCGGATGCGTCCTGCGAACCAATAACTGGGCAATTCTCGAACAAAGAAAACTCATCAGCCAAGACCAAGTGCGCGATTGCAAAAATCGCATGAACACCTTTGGCTTCACCGGCCCCTTGGAAGCTCAACCCGAAATTAACTGTATCTACCAAAATGACGGCGCTAAAAACCTGTTCCTCAACCAACCGGGTTCGATAGCTCCAACCAGTGAAGGTCAAAATTTCTAAATCGCCGATATAGCGGTTTTCAGTTGAGTCAATTACAGATATGGGGTAGGGATTTAGGCAAAGCCTAAGTCCCTACTTTATTTCAGAGAATGGAAAACTCCTTCTGGCTTCAAAAACCAAACTGGGGCAAATCTTCCGTTAACTGAACTTGAAAAATTTGGCCGGGTTGAATCGTAGCAGGTTGAGGAGCAGCCACGTAAGTTGTAGCAACACCACCTGCTGCTCCCGCCAACAAACCGACACCGGAAAAGCCGCTCAGCAAGAACAAAGCTAAGCCACCAATACCAGTATTTCGCAACAAACTGCGATCGGAAGGCTGTTGTCGGCGGCCTCCCACGGGTTCTGAGCGAGCCAACAGAGGAATATTGCGGCCGTTGAGACTAATAGCTTCGACCACAAATCGACTGCCGAGGTTGGTCGTTTCAAACCGACCGATGACCGGCGTATTAGCAGGTACGATCGTATTGCCGCGACTGTCGAAAATTCCCCCTTGCAGCAGCAGCACTTCCTCTTGGCTGGGCTTCGCTTGCAGCCGCAAAGCCCGATCGCCCGGGTATAGTAAACTCAGCTCCGTGCCCGCCGGCAACAAGACATTCGCCCCAGTCGCAGCCTGCAAAGGAGCATTCGATCGTCCCCCAGGAAGCGGTTCACCAAAAGTAAGCGTCCGCTGTTGGGGTGCAGCAGCCGTTATTTGAGGATCTAGGCGGGGTAGAGCAGCAGCTTGTACCCCACGGCGTTCGTCAAGGCGAACATTGACTAAAGGCACTCTTAGCGGCCGGATTTGGTCATTGGGAGTTGGCGGCTGCGAATAATTTGTAGCGGGATTCGGGGAAGTAGGAGGCTCAGGTCGATCGACCTCTGGGGCAGCAGTTGAGTTGGAATCTGTCAGCCGCTGGTTTTGCGGTACTTGTATGGCAGGCTGGGGTTGAGTTTCGGGAGTTTCCATAATTCGAGTCGGTTCGATCGAAGGACGCAACACCCAGCGATTTTCTAACCCGCTTCTTTGGAATTGAACTTTCCCCGCGCTGAAACCGACTCCAGGAGCCAAATTGACCAGAATTCTCGCCGTTCCCGGTTGAAGTTGACTCACTTCCACAGAACGCACTCTGCCTTGCGGGTATAGCTGAGTTGTATCTACTCCGATCTCAGTATTGGGCAAATCCACAGCAATCTGAGACGGATTGAGTAGAGAATATCTGGGGGTTGTTCCCTCTGGGAGAGTAATTTCTAGCTGATTTGTCGCCGGATCGAATTTCCAACTTGTGACTGTAGAAGCATTTGCTGGTTCCAGTGTTGCTGGCACTGCTGCAACTGCGGCAACGACTGCTAGACTCAGACTCAGTGACTCGATCGCAAACAATCCGGGTGCTAGATAATTAACAGTCAATTTTTGTAAGTCTTCCCAAAATTTTCGTGGTAATTTTTTGTATGGCATGGCTGCTGGGTGAAATTTTTGATCTGAAATAGATTATGGATGGGAAAATTTTGCCTTCGGATAACGCTGAAAGTTTAACATTATTGCGATATGAAAAATTTAACTAAATGGAAATTATTGCGATCGCGCTTCGTTCTTAACAACAAGTGGTGTCAGGTTAGACAAGATGAAATAGAATTGCCAAGCGGACAAATTATAGACGACTTTTTTGTTAATGTCCGACCCAACATCGCCCTCGTATTTGCCACGACAGAGCAGCAAGAACTTTTATTAGTGCGCCAATACAGGCACGGAGTAGGCGAAATTTTGCTGGAACTGCCTGCTGGATCTTTCAATCCTGCTGAAGAGAGCGGCAAATCGGCAGCCGCCAGAGAACTTGCCGAAGAAACGGGATATGTTGCTGAAGAAATTTTGGAACTAGCAACCTTATATGATAACCCCGTAAAAGACACCAATTCTATCTACCTATACTTTGCTAAAAATGTCAAGCTTGCCAGCCAAATACAATTAGATATTACAGAAGATATTGAAGTAGTTTTAATCCCACTTACCGAAGTTTTGTTGAAAATAAAAAACCGAGAAATTTGTGTAGCAGGAAGCATCGCAGCTATTTTTTTAGGATTAGAATTTTTGAATGAACAGCGGTAAGGTGCTGTGTGAATGGAACCCTACACGCTGTTTTTTGTGAGAATTGTCTTAAGTCGAAAGAGTCATAAAATCCAGAGAAGTAATAGTATTATCAGCGCCAAAAACCTGAGCCAAAACCTCCCCAGTCGCCGCAACTTGTAGCAGTGTGCTATTGGCAGTCGAATTAATTTGCAAAGCCTCAAAACTCAAGCCACCAGCCAGAACAAACTTATCACTTCCTACAGAAAAATTGAGGATAGTATCAATACCACTATTAGCGCTTAACACAAAGCGATCGTTCCCCATACCCCCAATCAAAGTATCATCTCCCCCATCACCAAACAGCCAGTCATCCCCTGCACCCCCATTGAGAATATCGCTATCTTTCCCTCCGTGGAGGGTGTCATTACCCCGATCACCGTTAATAGTATCTTGACCTTCATTGCCGTATAACAAGTCATCGCCACTGCCACCATTAATACAGTCTTGCTGACCGTTTTCACCCACAGCGCCTCGCCGATTTTCCCCGGAATCGCCAAAAATAGTATCATTACCTTCATCGCCGCACAAAATATCGTTGCCATCATCCCCGTAAATCAAATCATCGCCCGCATCTCCCTGTACAACATCATCATCCTTACCTCCACGAAGCGTATCGTTACCAAAACCCCCACTCAGAGAATCGGAACTCTCACCACCATTGAGAAAATCATTTCCATCTCCTCCAAATAGCAAATCGCGGCCATCCACATCCGACACTAACTCGTTTTGCTTCCCACCATAAAGCGAATCATCCCCCTCATCCCCGACAATGGTGTCGGCACCGAGTTCACCCCAAATCCGGTCATTATCTTTGCCACCGTAAACTAAGTCATTACCTTTGCCAGCAAAAATGCTATCGTTACCGCTACCGCCGCCGATGAGATCGCCGGTGTCGTTACCGAAAATTAAATCGCCTTCAGATGTCGCAACACTACTGCCAAGTTGAGTGCCGTAGTCGCCGATGATGGTGTCGGAACCTAGATTGCCGTA
>NZ_JAUBUY010000101.1:0-5495 GCF_036705565.1 Microcoleus sp. AT8-B5 | reverse complement strand
GTTAGGCTAATCGTCCTTGGATATTCTTTATCCATTTGGATTAAACGAGTCGCACTCCACGCAATTGTACTGTACCCTTGTCCAATAATTACGCCCCCCTGATATTCATGGGTTCTATCTTTTAATGTTTTAGCATCTGGTCTCCCCCATGCAGTGTGGTCAATTGCCACTAACAGATGTTCTGCTACGGGTACTTGCTGTTCTAATTGCTGGAGATACAGCAGCATCAGTTTTTTCCGGTCTGGCCTACAGTCTTGCAATGCCTCGTAAACGCTTGACCATTGACGATTAAATAATGGATTGAGCGAAAATTCGGCCAAACATGACGAATTACTGGTGGTCATCACTGCATCCATGAGCTCGAATGTTGCATCCTTGCCTCGTACCAATAACTCGTATGCTTCTTGACGAAAGTCCTTTAATCGTTCACTGTTCATTTAAGGAGTGAATAGGTTGTTATTTTTCACCCTCATTCTCTCCTTAACGGTGGCTCTAGTTTTTCTTGGGCCACCGTTCTCATCTTTAGTTAGTCTAAACTACAGTTTTTTCTGTTACCCCTATTTATTGAGCGGATACCTTTCTTCCATATTAAAAAAGCAGATAGAAAGAGGTGATCGCATAAACTAGCATTTTCAATACACCTCATCATGGCTACCAATATCAAGCAAGAGAATTTCCTCATCTCCTGACTCTGGATTCTCAACAAAATTAAATACAATCCGACAGTCATACTCCACAGAACAAGCCCAAGATCCCGCTAACTGACCTTTGAGTTTGTGTGTTTGTAGTGATGGCTCGAAAGAGTTTTCTGCCAAAAGTCTTAAAATAGCTTCAACTTTGGGCTGTAGTTCCGGGTGTTTGCGAATGAGGGCTTTGTAAGCACGTTTAAATGATTGAGCAAAGGTGATAAGTTTCAACGGTTTAGCTCCGCGATCGCTTCATTAACTGTACCTCGAAAGACCTTTCCAGATTGATAGTCTTGTTTTCCTTGTGCAATGTTAGCAGCAATTTCGGTGCGACGGCGATCGCTAAGTCTCCGGTGCATGATGACAAGTAAAGCAGTTTGTTCGTCTATAGACAAGGTTTCGATCTCGTCTAAAATGCTGTCAAATGTTGAGGTTTGCATGGTGAATTAGGTTTTGTGGCGATAATGGCTGTCTTATTTTACTTGAGTTTAAGGGAATTTGCTGAAGGCGATGGCACCTCCGATCGCCTGCTTTAAAGTTGAAGCGCGTGAAGCGAAGCTATCCCGTAGGGCATCGCCCTCCAAGTCAAATCCCTTCCACTCCATCATACTTTCAAGGATTCTCGCTGCTGTTCACTACAAGGCACTCCATAAGCAGTATACGGTCTAACATCAGGCGGTTGCAGTCCCAAAACAATTGATTTAGCCGGAATTCCCGCTGCAACTAACTCCTCAGCAATCAGGCGATCGGTATTATTTGCTTGAATCCACACCTGACCATCAATAATATCAATATGAATCACGCAATGGTGAATGCGCTGCTCGTTAAACCAACCTATATTGATTAACATATAGCGGTCATTTTCTACATCAAAAATTGTGGCGTTTTGCGTCCCACTATCACAAACGGGAATCTCAGCGTATTCAGTAAGGAGCTGTCTAACAAGTTGGCGATAATTATTTAAGCTATCCATTGTACTATTTCCTCGGTTTTTGGGTTGAAAACAACCAAATTTAGGCGGTTATTATCTAGCAATATCTGACCAAAATTTTCTCCTTCAAAAAGCTCTGTAAAAGCATTTAGTAGAATTGCCAGATACAGTTGTCTTTCTGATTCCGTCCGTTTTGCGATGTCATAGTAAAGAGTATATTTACCCAAAGCTTGCTCTAAATCTGCAATTCTAGACTCTCTGATAAAACTTTTAACTTCAACGGCTATCTTGCGATCGTTGTTCTCAGCAGCTAATAGCTGTTCGGCACCAAGATCGATCGATAGGTTTCTCTTCGCCCAAGCCAAGGGATACGGATCGTGGGTAATTGTCCAGCCAGCCTTAATCAGAGCCTGTTTGACAACTTGATGATAAATGTCTCTTGCTGGCACGATCGCTCTCTTTTGCGATCGAGGTTGACACTGACTATTATAATGTGCAGAAGTCTCAACCATTATTCGAGAAATTCAATCTCAAACAACACGATCGCCCGTAAGCGTTGCCCTCGAAGAGGATCGCCCCACCCAAATAGTCCTGAACCCACATCGAGGCCAGAAACCGGGTTTCTTCCTATATCTCTAGCCCAGAATCTGCGATTTTTCATAGAAACCCGGTTTCTTCCCGTAACTCCTACCAAATCAAAATCTGGCAATACCCTAAATATAATTAAAATTTGTTAAGATTAACTCGACCTCAGCGCCGGCATCCCATCCGCCGCTAAACCTGCCCTTCCCCAGTCCCCACAACAATGCTGCGACTCGAACACATCAGTAAAATTTACCCCACAGGCCTCGTACTCAAAGATGTCACCTGGGAAGTCAAACCGGGCGATCGCATCGGCTTAGTCGGCGTTAACGGTGCCGGTAAATCCACCCAACTCAAAATCATCGCCGGCGAAATCGAACCCACCGCAGGCGAAGTCATTCGCCCCGCCAGCCTCCACATCGCCTACCTCTCCCAAGAATTTGAAGTAGATCCGACTCGCACCGTCAAAGAAGAATTTTGGCGCGCCTTCAGCGAAGCCAACGAAGTCCACGAATCCCTGATGCAAGTCCATCGAGACTTGGAAAACTCCTCTCCAGAAAATCTCGACGAACTGATCCACAAAATGGATCGGCTGCAACGGCAATTTGAAGGCTTAAACGGCTACGGTTTAGAAGCCCAAATCGAGAAAATTCTGCCCGAAATCGGATTTGAACCCGAAGATGGCGATCGATTAGTCAGCGCCTTCAGCGGCGGCTGGCAAATGCGGATGAGTTTGGGCAAAATTCTCCTGCAAAAACCCGACATCCTGCTGCTAGACGAACCTACCAACCACCTCGACTTAGAAACGATCGAATGGCTGGAAGTATACCTCAAAGGGCTGACAACCCCAATGGTAATCGTATCCCATGACCGAGAATTTCTCGATCGGCTCTGCACCCAAATCGTCGAAACCGAACGCGGCGTTTCCAGCACCTACCTTGGCAACTACTCCTCCTATCTGCTACAAAAAGCAGAAGCCAGAGAAGCCCAACTCAGCGCCTACGAAAGCCAGCAAAAAGAACTCGAAAAACAGCAAGCATTCGTTGAAAAATTCCGCGCCAGCGCTACTCGCAGCACCCAAGCCAAAAGCCGCGAGAAACAGTTAGACAAAATCGAACGCATCGAAGCGCCCACCGGCGGATTAAAAACTTTGCATTTCCGGTTTCCCCCCGCACCCCGCAGCGGCCGCGAAGTAGCAATAATTGAAGATTTGGTACACTCCTACGGCGAAAAAATCCTATTTTTAGGAGCCGACTTATTAATTGAAAGGGGCGATCGCATAGCCTTTCTCGGCCCCAACGGCGCGGGTAAATCTACTCTGCTGCGGATGATTATGGGCTTGGAAAAGCCGACTGAAGGTACTGTCAAATTGGGAGGCCACAACGTCATCCCCGGTTACTTTGAACAGAATCAGGCAGAGGCCTTAGATTTGAATAAAAGCGTGATGCAAACGATTCACGACGAAGTACCCGACTGGAAAAATGAAGAAGTTCGGACTTTGTTGGGCCGTTTCTTATTTACGGGCGAAACAGTATTCAAACAAGTTGGCGCTTTAAGCGGCGGCGAAAAAGCCCGCCTAGCTTTGGCAAAAATGCTGTTGACTCCTGTGAATTTGCTAATTTTGGACGAACCTACAAATCACCTCGATATTCCGGCGAAAGAGATGATGGAAGAGGCGATTCAGAATTATGACGGTACCGTAATTATCGTTTCGCACGATCGCTATTTCATCTCCCAAGTCGCTAACAAAATAGTCGAGATTCGGGACGGAGAGTTTCGCCCTTATTTGGGAGATTACCACTACTATCTCGATAAAATAGCTGAAGAAAAAGAGCTAGCCAAGTTAGCCAAAATTGAAGCAGAAAAAGCAGCTAAAAAAGCAGAAAAAGAAGCGAAGAAAAAAGCTGCTGCTAAGCAAAAATAAACTTGCATCCCACGCAGATAAACCTTAAATCCGCGTTTATCTGCGTGCATCTGCGGTTTAAAAAGCATCTGATTCTTAACTAACCCAAAATTCGACTAATCATCTGATTCGCCTGGGACTCGTAACTCCCACCAAACAATTTAAAATGATTTAAAATGTGATAGAGATTATAAAGAGTTTTGCGTTCTTCATACCCTGAATCCAAAGGCAAAACCTGATTATATCCCCGGTAAAACTGCGCCGGAAATCCACCAAATAGCTCGGTCATCGCAAGATCAACTTCTCTATCTCCCAAATATGCCGCCGGGTCAAAAATCACCGGTTCCCCCGCAGATGTCACCCCCGCATTTCCCCCCCACAAATCCCCGTGAACTAGCGAGGGTTGAGGTTCATAACCAGCTAACAATTCAGGAATCATCTCTAATAAACGTTCTCCTTGCGGAAAATGACCTCCCCGGCGCCTAGCCAATTTTAACTGATAACCAATCCGATGTTCGGCCCAAAATTCGGCCCAATTTGCCGTCCAATTATTAATTTGTATAGTTGAGCCGATCGTATTATTAATCTCCCAACCAAAAAATCCCCTTAGCAAGCTAGAATTAGGCTCTTCTCCCCCCCTTAGCAAGCTAGAATTAGGCTCTTCTCCCCCCCTTAGCAAGGGGGGGCTGGGGGGGGTGTATTTGTGCATTTCGGCGAGTTTTCGCCCCATTTCTTCCCAAGCTCGATCGCCCCCGCGTCCTCCCAAATCCAGCCATTCCAGCACAATATAAGCGGAATTCCCCTCAGTTCCCCAGCAAATCGGCTCAGGTACTCGAATCGTCTGGGTTTCCCGCATTTGCTGCAAACCCAGCGCTTCAGCTTCAAACATCGCGACTTGGGAAGCTTGATTGATTTTCACGAAGTAAGTGCGGGAACTGCTGCTGATATAATAGCCTTGATTGATGCAGCCACCGCTGACGGAACGGCGATTGTCGATCGAAAATGTTTCTCCGGCTGTTTCAGAGATGTGCGCGGCAATTTTCTCCCACATAGCATGAAATCGTGTTGAGGGTTGAGGGCGATCGAAATTACTTTAACAGGTATAGCAAATTAAAAATTAATCAGCAAAAACAACAAAGCTTAATTAGCAAAAACAACAAAGCACCTATCTGTACAGAGAGGTGCTTTTGTTTAAAAATGGTTCCAGGGATTGAGCTATTTTCGAGCTGGAACCAGGGCGTTTAACCATCTAAAAATTAGTAGTATCTCAGTGATGCCACTGAGTATTTTGAAACTACCAAAAAGTAGTAAGGGTGAAAAACCCTGAAGACTGCAGAGAATTAAGTCATCATCATCACCATGTAGAAAGAGAGGTCAAGCCCTCGGTCTATTA
>NZ_JAUBUY010000020.1:0-125939 GCF_036705565.1 Microcoleus sp. AT8-B5 | reverse complement strand
GCTTTCCGGCCTGTTCCACAAAGAGTGAATTTTCTTGTGGAACAGGCCGGAAAGCCTGTTCATAAAAAGCTTATTGACAATGGTACAACATTTCTGTTGTAACGAAGTATTGCTATGAAAAAACCCGGTTTCTCTGTAGACAAACTCCCAACCCCTTAAAAATCAGTCATTCCCATCTAAAATCTCTAATCTCAAATATCAAATGGTATGAGTTCTAAGTTGGGAATTTTGAGTCAAAGACTTTTTTTCAAAATTTACCCCAAAAAGTATTAACGATCACCGAAATTAGTTAGAAAATATGTATGAATAAAAATAGTTTTGTAAATGGGGAATTCAACCATTGATCGTTCCCAAGCAAAATTAACTTTCACTCGTGTAAAACAGTAAAAGTAACACAGTTGAGATACAACTTCAAGGCAGATTGAGCATGACATCAACGACTAGGGATTCCAGTCACATTCAATTTTGTATAGGTCGCGATCGCGCCGACATCGTACAGATCCAAGAACTATTTAAAGCCGCCGCCTTTTGGGCGAGGGAACGCAAGATAGAAGATTGGGAAATTGCGATCGCCAACAGCGAACCAGTTGTTACAGTGTGGGACGGCTCACGGGCGATCGGCTTTGCCAGAGCCACCTCAGATGGCATCTATCGAGCCACCATCTGGGATGTCGCCATTCACCCGGATTACCAAGGTGCAGGACTCGGCCGCAAATTAGTGCAAACCGTCTTGAGTCACCCTCGGATGTGCCGAGTAGAGCGAGTTTACCTGATGACAACTTACAAGCAAAGCTTCTACGAGCGCATCGGTTTTCAGCAAAACGCTAGCACCACCATGGTACTTGAAAATCAGCTTCTCGAAGAGAATCTCGAATTAGAAATTAGCAACGGCGAATTGCTAACTGCTAATTGTTAAATACTCACAAGATTGGCACCAAAATCTATAATATGTAGGGTGCTCTTCGGCGCACCTTACTCCCTATAAATAATTTCCTTGTTTCATATTCCCTCTTCCCTCTTCCACACCTCGGTTAAATCTGTTAAATCCTTTGCCCTCTTCCCCACCTCCGTTACATTTCATATGTTGCACCATTCTCAATTAGCCTTTTAGGAACAGGCTGGACGGCCTGTTCCACAATAAAATTCATCTCTTGTGGAACAGGCCGTCCAGCCTGTTACTTACAATGGTGCAATATCTCAGTTACATCCCGTAATTGCTCGTGGCCGAACGGGAGCATCTCATATTTGTAAAAACACTTCTTCTGGCTCCTTCCTTCTTCCTCTTTCCTCCTGACTCCTGCCTCCTGACTCCTGCCTCAAATTTCTAGCTTGGGTGCTTTCATTGAGATGCCCGTGGCCGAACTTCCTTCATCACAAAGTTGCCAAAGGAATAGAACACTGAGTCCGGTTAAAATTGCACTCTTCGGACTCAGAAGGCACAGCCAGAACCTCCAACTTTCCGCTCATCAAACTTAAAAGAGTCTGATTCATCAATAACCTCATTCCAGAAGACACCTGAGAATTATCGCTGCTCTTGGTAATATCACACTCCAAATTGTGCTTCAGCAAATCCCAAGACTCGCTCCAAGCACTCACTGAACGCTGATCGTCCACCCAAATGTGAACGCATCCAGATTCCGGCGAAGCATGGGCCGAAACAGAAATACTCCCCTCCTCCATCTGAGCAACAGCAGTATCTACCAAATTGACTAAAACTTGCCTAAACCTCGGCAAATCTGCCAATACATAAATCCCCGGATCTGGCGGCAATATCTCCAAACGAATGCCGCGATTAGCAGCTTGCAAGTAAGTTAAATCATCAACCTCGTCAAAAACCTTAGCTAACTGAATCGGCTCAATATCCATCCTTTCAGTGCCGTGTTCAGTTTTAGCAACAGAGATAATTTCATCTATTAATTTCACCAGCTTGAGTGCCGCGGCGTGAGCTTGCTCGACAAACTCTCGTTCCTCAGCAGGATCGTCGCACAAATCCGAGAGAATTAATTGCAGCGTACCAATCATAGTGCTCAGGGGCGATCGCAACTCGTGAGAAGTCCGAGCCAAAAAACCCGCCTTAAATTGGCTCATCTCCGATGCCATCTGATAAGCCAATTGAGTTTGCTTAAGTTGCTCGGAAAGGGCATCAAACTTCTCTAAGTGAATTTCTTGAGGAGGTGGGGCCACTTTGGGCGCCGGTTCGGGCTGTTGCGAGCTTTTTTGCCGCAGGCGCCAAATCAAACTGCTTCCCAAACCCAGCCCCAGTCCCATACCTAAATATATAAAGTTGCTCCAGCCGATCGGCGCCATATTGCTTTGCCTTGGAGTTTAGCTTTTAGCATTCTAACTCGATCGCGCCTTGTCGCAATATTTCCCACTCGCTGCCCGTCCATTTAGCCACAGTCGAAGGCAAACTCGAAGCTGTTGTCGCTGTTGCTAATTCAGAAGGAACTAATGTCAAGACTTCGGGAAACTGAGCCTCAATTTCTGCCACCGACTCCAGAGGCGGCTGGCCGGATAAATTAGCACTGGTAGTAGCCAAAGGGCCTGTCTGCTCTAGAATCTTTAGGGCAAGGGGAAAGTTAGGCACTCGTACTCCGATTGTAGTTGGGTCGATCGAATTCATGGCCGCCGGGACTTTTGGCGAAGCCGGCAGTACCAAAGTTAACGCCCCCGGCCAATAGGATTCGGCTACTTGCTGCCACAACTTTAACTCTGCTGGACTTCCCTGCACGTAGGGCCACAAGGCCCTCGCCGATGCCGCCATCAAAATCAGGGGTTTGTCTTGACTGCGACGTTTAGCTGCAAAAATCAACTCCGAGCGATCGGGACGCGCAGCCAAAGCGGGTACAGTATCTGTAGGAAAACTGACGATATGATTACCAGAAATTGCCCCTTGAACTAGGGAGTCGATCGAAACTTGTGTCATGCCATTTTAGATTTTAGATTTTAGATTTTAGATTTTAGATTTTAGATTTTAGATTTTAGAAGTACGACATATTCTTGAAACCTAACGTCGATACGCTAAAGCAAACCGATCGATCCCTGCTAAATCAGAAAATATTTGAACTTTGCCATAACTCCCATGACTTTCCAGCATATCAGCTACCGCCTCAGCCTGTCCCGCCATCATCTCAACCAGCCAAACTCCCCCCGATTCTAAATAATCGGGAGCCGTTTCTACCAAATGCCGGATGCACTCTAACCCGTCAAAACCGCCGTCTAATGCCAGATGAGGTTCGTGCTTCAAAACTTCCGGTTGCAGAGTCAGTACCGTGCTGCTGGGAATGTAAGGGGGGTTAGAAACCATGCCGCTGACTTGACCTTTGAGAAATTCTAGCGGTTCCCACCACAAACCTTGATAAAAATTAATTCGCGATGCAAAACCCAAATTCTCAGCATTCAGTCGAGCCACTGCCAAAGCTTCCGAACTGCAATCTACCGCATAAACCCTAGCATTTGTCAACGCAGAAGCCAAGCCGATCGCGATCGCCCCGCTGCCCGTTCCCAAATCCACCCAATCCGATTTGGCAAATTCTCCCCCCCGAAGCTGGGAGAAGTTTAAATCTTCTCCCCCCCTTAGTAAGGGGGGGTTGGGGGGAGTAGATTTTTGATTGATATTTTCTGCTTCTAAACGGCTTTTCACAGCTTCCACAGCCAAATCGATCAGCAATTCCGTTTCAGGACGCGGAATTAGCACCGCCGGCGTTACTTTGAGCGAAAAATGCCGCCAATGTGCAACTCCCGTTAAATACTGCACCGGCACCCGTTCCTGCAAGCGCCGCTGCCACAATTGAGCAAGTTCCGATAAAGACAACTTTAATTCAATTTTTGGCAAATCTTTAAACGACTCCAAACGCAGAGCCAACCTATCCAAACCAGCCAGCTCTTGCAGCAGCCAGTCGATTTCTGCTAGGGGAATGTCATGGGCGATCGCCTCTGTTTTAGCTTGATTCACCCACTGCCAAAGCTCTAAACCAGAAACAAACATAATACTTTTTTGGAAGGGGTAATTGTTAATTGCTAACTGGTAATTAGTAATTAGTAAATAGTAGGCTGAGTCGAGAAACCCAACCTACTAATTAATAACTGATGACTGATGACTAATGACTGCTGACTAACTATTAGCGAGCCGGAGCTGGAGCCGGCCGAGCTGGAGCCGGAGCAACCTGTGGATTTTGGCCCGCACCGGCAGGTTGGAGCGATCGGACAAATTCCAGGGACTCCCGCGACGGAACCAAAATCATTTGGGTCAAAAACGGGTCGTTTTCAGTACGCAAAGCTTCCAAAACGCTCTCCAAGTTCACCACCTCAATCTTAATTGTGGCTGTCACGTTGGGCTGCTGCTGCTTAAAACGATCGACCATTCCCTGTAAATCCTCCTTGTTAAAAAACAAGGGAATCACCTCTTGCTGACCCCGCTGAATCGTCAAATAACCATTTTCTGCGCCGCCTCTTGCCAAAAACAGAGGTACACCGTTGAACTCATTAACTTGTTGACCAGTCTGCTGAAGTACAGTTTTAGCCGACTGCACCTGCTGCGGAGCGGGAACGAAAGCAAATTGCACTTCCTCCGGCTTACCTTTATTTGCTTGAGTGAGCTGATAAATTTCCCCCAGCGACACCGGCATCACGCGCACCGTGGCCGCCAACTGAGGATTTCTGGTTTTCAGTTGATCGACAAAAGCTTGAGCGTCTTTCTGGCTGATGAAAATTCCCGCCACAGAAGCATTACCAGTTTGACCCTCACCCTGCTTGGGAACAGAAGCGATCAGGGGCGCACCCTGAGCGTCTGTAATCGTAAATACCGGCACCGAGCGCAATTTTTCCAAAATTTGCGGCTCCGGCAGTGCCAGTGCAGACATCTTGCCAATTGGGGAGGGGCCCAGCAGAGTGCTGCCGACAATTCCCAATATTGCGCCCAAACGAACTAATGATTTCATGTTTTTTCCATCAGGAGCGATCCTGAAACACATTAACGCAAAGACTCGCGCTTTCACACGATCGGCAAAAACTGCCTCAATTTGTTTTCATTTTGACGAAATGTAAACATCAGAGACAGTTATGCTTCAATCTATTATTTAACATTGTGCGATCGGGATGACAGGATTTGAACCTGCGACATCCTGCTCCCAAAGCAGGCGCGCTACCAAGCTGCGCTACATCCCGGTGTTATAGTTAGCTAACCTCTAACCATTAACACACAAAACCGCTTGCTTGTCAAGCTTTATTAAATATTTAGCTCTCGATGGAGCTAAGGCGAAGTTTTTTTCAGGTTGTGCGGTTTGACGCCACCCAAAAATCGATACCAGCCCCTGACTCCTATCGCGATCTGCTCAAATCGACTGACAATACTTGCACAGCTTTATAACTGCCCTGATGCCGGGATACATCCAAGCGTAACTGAGGGCAGCGCACAGGTGCAGTCGGTGTTGGCAGCGTCAATATTGTATTGTAGATCCTCAACAAATCAACGCCTACCTGCACCTCGCTCGCTAATCAGGATACCAAAACATACCTTTAATCCCCTCTGGATCGGACATAAAGCCCAAATTGCGGTAAAAATCCACCACATGAGGGTCAGCAAATAAGGTAATGTTGCTGATATCTTCACTGCGGAGTTTTTTAATGATGTATTTCATCAGCGCCTTGCCCATGCCCTTGCCCTGGTAGTCGGGATGAACTACCACATCCCAAAGCGTGGCATTAAAAGCATGGTCTGAAGTCGCTCTGGCGAAACCCACCAGCCGTCGCTGGCTGCCCCGCATCTCCCACATAGAGACGACTAGGAAGCTGTGCACAATAGCTTTTTTGACTTTACGCAGGGGACGGCGGGACCAACCCACTGCATTACAAAGTTCTTCGAGTTCGTAGAGGTCAATGTCCCGATCGCAACTGAAAAAGATGCGAGCGTTTCCGCTGGCGGGCTTGCGAAACGTTGGGGAAAGCGGATCGCCTAACCCAACAGCCACATCTTCCTCAAAATCCGCTGTTTGGGGTACAGAGGCAGACTCAGAACTACTAAATAAGTTTTTCCAAAAACCCATGCAGGCGCGGTTAAGGTAGTAGAAGTTGGACGACGAGAAAGAGAACCAGACAGATAAACCCACTCCGATCGGCGTAGGATCAATTGCCGGTAGCCTCTTGAGGAACAGTTTACGGTACACTCATCTTACGCCGAAAACAGGGATTTGTCGTCCAACATTGAGTCTGCGCTTTTTTTATTCTGTCAAGTCTGGTAGAACTGTTCTGCTAGCCAGTGCCCAGACAACCCGCTTTTAAGGTAAAATTTGTTGCCGAACCAAGACAGAGGCATTTTGGGAAATGCTTCTTTTGAGTGCCGCCGATCGCGCCGGAACTTATACCCTTGGTGGAAAATACCACTGGAATGGCGCAACGGTGACATTCTCGTGATAAGTTCTCTGACCACGAATTTCAAAGGTGGTACAAGCCCCCGGATTTATCCGTGGAATCAATCCAAAATCGAAAATCGAAAATCCTCAAGCCCCCGCATTTATCCGTGGGGTCGCCTCTAAAATCTAAAATCTAAAATCTAAAATCGATTGACAGATTTGACTTTTGCTTTTAGTGAGGAGACGGGCACAATTTAAGTCGAATCGTCGAATCGAAAATCCCATTGCCATAAGGCATGGAAGAGTCAATACCTAGTATATCTCCCGCACCTTCTCCTCAATTATGGCTTCGGGTTTAAAACCATCTACACTAGAACTTCTCAAGCGCTTTAACCGAGCGTTTCCGCAGTTTTATGAGCAATTTGTCAGCAGCGAAATCCAGTTGCAAAACCTCAAATTAGCTTACCAGCTTTACAAAACTCGGCAAGCAGTCATCGAAATCCGAGCCGAAGGTAACAAAAGTGCCCTGCATTTTGCTTACCGGAACCAGTCTTTTCTACTGAGCGATATTTTTGGAGTGCTCGCGGCCTACGGGCTGACAATTCACAGTCTGAGTCTGTACGGTCAAATTTACCCGCCCATGCTGGTATTTATCAAATTGGTCGTATCTCGCGGTGGCAAGGTACTGGCAGATAAAACAGCAGAAAACGTCTGTAGGGCGGTTCGAGAGGCATTGGCGGGGCATTTTGAGGTTGAAGAGATGTTGGCGGTGGAATTTAATTTAGACGCGGGTTTAGAAGATGTGGCAACTGAATTCTACGTCGATCCGGTTTTCCACTTGCCAGCTTTGCTGATTGAAGCCGATAATCAACCTGGACTTTTTTACAAAGTTATGTATGCCATCTGGCAAGAGGATTTGTTGGTCGTAAATGCTAATTTGCTAGTTTGGCGGGGGCGAACTCGCCTAATTCTCTATTTGTTGGGGCCCAATGAAAGTTTAATTCCCGAATATCTGGGGCAGAAAATCGCTGAGGGGGTGCGACAAAGATTGCTAGGCGAGCGATTTTAGGGCAAGCTGCCGATGCTCCCTAAATAACTCGATTTCTATAAGTATAGCAATCCTCGCATCATTTGTAAAAATATGTAGGGGTAGTGCTACCCCTCCTCCCCGTGCCTACCCCAGCCTGCATCGGGGCAACCGGGCGTGGGGAGAGCCCCTACAAGAATTACACGAATCATTTAGGATTGCTATAGACATTAGTTTGCAGACGTTTTCCAGTGAGATAGGATAAAAAGCTCGGCAACATTTTTCGTACAAACGAGTGTAGATAGCGGTTCTCATAAACATGGGACACGCCGAAACGATGTTGTCAATCTTTTTAAGTTTTACAGCGCCTATTTACTTAAATAAGATCGCGGGACTACAGGCAAAAGTCGCAAATATCCGCAAAAATGCGCTCCATAAAATTATGTATCACCTCGCCCAAAACTAGCGATAGGTAACGCTAGCTAGAGAATTAAGAGATTAAATAAATTGTTGTATGCTAAAAATTTAGTTGGTTGAATAGTTGAAGGTAGAAAGTACGATTTTTTTTTGTAAGCAACCTACAAAAAAAATATAATTTGACACTGGAACACCGAGAGTTAACAACTTTCAAATCGACCAATTTTGGGAAAATTATTGCCACAAAATACCCTTAAAAAATCGCGTTGATTTATGTCGCAATTGCGCTCATACAGCAGAGAGAAATTTGAATACTGCAAAAAACATAGAACGCTGGTTTGAAGGAATATTTATTCTCGGCCGATCGCATAAAAGGGCAAGCTATGCCAAGATTGCCCGTGCAGTGGACAAAAGTAGCGTCAGCGACCGCGCGTTGCACCAGGAAGTAAGCGGTAAATCGATAAAGTTGAGTATTTTTGACTTAACTTATAGCGCTTGTTGGGTAGATGAGGTAAACAATTGAACTGAAAAAGCTTGAGAACACAGGATTTCGGCGTACTCTCTCTTTCTGAGAAAGGCTATACATAGGTTTACATCGGTCTTATGGAGCGGGTAGGATAAAAGTATGGCAACAATCGACATCCTAGGGGTTCGGCACGCTTACGATTTGACGGCTCCGACTTCAACTTCCCCGGTTCTGGTATTTGTCCACGGCTGGCTGTTAAGCCGCCACTACTGGCAACCTTTGACCGATCGCTTGGCATCAAACTATCAGTGCCTTACCTACGATTTGCGGGGGTTTGGCGATTCTCAATCCGACGGTGGCCTTCATCATGGGCATTCCGAACCGCTAAATTCCTGCTACACTCCGGCAGCTTACGCTGGCGATTTGGAAATTTTACTCGAAAAACTCGATATATCTTCTGCTTGGCTGGTGGGACACTCTCTGGGCGGTACGATCGCCCTTTGGGGAGCCAGCAAATTCTCCGATCGCGTTAAAGGCGTGGTCTGCATCAATGCAGGGGGCGGCATCTATCTTAAGGAAGAATTCGAGCGGTTTCGAGCGGTAGGCAAGCAGCTAGTGACAATGCGTCCCGGCTGGCTGCCTCGGTTGCCGTTAGCAGATTACGTGTTTGCCCGCGATTCTGTAGCCCGCTCGATCGGCAGATCCTGGGGACGGCAGCGCTTAATAGATTTCGTGGGAGCTCATCCAGATGCAGCTTTGGGGGCTTTGTTGGACTCCACCACAGAAGCCCAGATTCACCTCTTGCCACAAATTGTGTCCCAACTCAAGCAGCCTGTTTATTTTATTGCTGGCACTAAAGACAAAATTATGGAACCAAAATACGTGCTGCATTTGGCTAGCTTTCACTGGATGTTCCAAGGTTGCGGCGAGAATGTCCTTCAGCTTCCCGATTGTGGCCATTTGGCAATGGTGGAACAGCCGGATGCAGTGGCTAGTTACCTGCAAAATATTCTGAAAGAACATGATTAGATGGCATGGGGCATGGGGCATGGGGCATGGGGCATGGGGCGTTAAAACTTACAAATAACCAATAACCAATAACCAATAACCAATAACAACTGACTTCTTCCTTAACCTAAAATCTGTTATGTTTAAAGAGGTAAGTCTGCCCGATCGCCATTTTGGTACAGACGTTTCGATTAATATAGCGACTTTCAACTCTAAATTCTAATTCTGCTTAAATATCTGTGCGCGTTAACCTCACCGATCGGCAACAACACATCCTTTGGGCAACGGTTCGCCACTACATAGCAACAGCGGAACCCGTTGGCTCAAAAGCTTTGGCTGACGAATTCAACCTCAGCGTCAGCCCAGCTACAATTCGCAATGCGATGGGGACTCTTGAAAAAGCTGGACTGCTTTATCAGCCCCACACTTCGGCAGGACGAGTCCCCTCTGACTCCGGCTACCGAATTTATGTAGACCAGTTGATTCAGCCGTCTGATACGCTGGCCCGCAAGGTGGAACAGGTACTAGACCAACTCAATTGGTCGGACGGTCGCATGGACGCGGCACTCCGCGGCGCTGCTCAAATCCTGGCAACTATCAGCGGTTACATAGCCATGATCACCATACCGCAAACCAATATGGCTTGCTTGCGCCACTTGCAACTGGTGCAGCTAGAGCCGGGAAAGGTGATGCTGATAGTGGTGACGGATGCCTACGAAACTCAGTCGGTTTTGGTGCAGTTGCCGAGGGATGCAGAAGGTAACACGCCTGATGCCGAAATTGTCGATCGCCAGTTGCAGATTTTGTCGAATTTTTTGAACAGCAAGTTGCGGGGACGATCGCTCTCGGAACTCTCGGCTGTAGACTGGAGCGAGTTAGGCCGGGACTTTGAGCTGTACGCTGAGTGGATGGGAACTATGCTGACTGCTTTGAGCAGCCGCCAAAGCAATCCAACCTACACGCGGATTCTGATCGGCGGTTTAGCAGAAGCGCTGCGCTTGCCTGAGTTTTCGCAGTTGCAGCAAGTTCAAACCCTGGTGCAATTGCTCGAACAAGAGCAGGAACTGCTTTGGCCTTTGATTTTTGAATCGCCGGAGTTAGACACGCCAGGGAAGCGGGTAACGGTGCGTATTGGTTCGGAAAATTCTTTAGAACCGATTCGTGGCTGTACTCTGATTTCTTCGACTTACCGCCGGGGATCGGTGCCGGTGGGTAGTGTTGGGGTTTTGGGGCCGACGCGGATGGTTTACGAAAATGCGATCGCGGTTGTGGAAGCTGCGGCGGATTATTTGTCAGAAGCTATTGGCGGAAATCGAGTTGGTTTTCCTGATGGGGATCGAGGGCGATCGGATAATCCTTTGTTAGATGCACCCTAATTTGATAGCCCCAAGCTTAATTGGCTTGGGGTTTTATTGTCTGTGGATGTACTCACAACCTTTAAAAACCGGGTTTGGTGACAAAAAAACTAGGCTTTTATACTCTTTTTGGGGCAAGAAACTAAAGCTTGGCAGTTGACAAGAGAGTTTTGTAAACAACCCGGTTTCTGTGTCCATGAGTGGCTCGGAAAGTGGCAGGAGTTGCGGGCGATCGACTTTCCAGCGATCGCGAGAAAGAGATGGCGATGGTGAGCGATCGGGCCTTCGCAGAAAGTGGCCGCGGATCGTTAGTCGAACGGCGGGTTTAGCAGCCCAACTGACGAGTTTTGTTGCCAACCGGGTGGGCTGCTAAAACCGCTCTAGGGATAGCGGCTATGACCAATGAATAGATGAGGCGTCCACCCTGGGAGCGTCGATTCCCAAGGCAGCAGAATGTCAAAATATTAAGACATTTTAGAGAGTTGGTCAAAAACAACTAAAAAAGATTAGTGTGGATAGGAAAGCAATATTTCTTTTGGGAATAGCCCGGGTTAGACAATTGCAAATAACTTGCAGTGAATTTGGCTTGATTGCCACTCCATAAAAAATTTAACCGCTGAGTTAAGATCGAAACGAAATTTAGGGAATTTTCTTTTAGCATTCAATGAAATCGACTGATAAAACTAAGAATACCTTTGCGATAACAACGCCTCTGTATTATGTAAACGATTTACCTCACGTTGGCAGCGCTTATACGACTATGGCTGCGGATGCCCTAGCGCGATTTGAGCGGCTGCGGGGAAAATCTGTTTTGCTGGTTACGGGGACGGATGAACACGGGCAGAAAATTCAGCGGACAGCCGAGAGTTTGGGACGATCGCCCCAAGCTCACTGCGATTCAGTGGTTCCGGCGTTTGAGACGCTTTGGGAGCAACTCGATATCCAGTACGATCGGTTCATTCGCACAACTTCGCGGCGTCACGAGTACATTGTCAAAGAATTTTTCCAGCGCGTCTGGAACTCCGGCGACATCTACTTGAACCAGCAACAAGGCTGGTACTGCGTCTCCTGTGAAGAATTTAAGGATGAACGGGAATTGTTGCCGGGAAATCGGTGCTCTGTCCACACCACCAAGGAAGTTGAGTGGCGCGACGAGGAAAATTACTTTTTCCGTCTGTCACGGTATCAAGACCAACTGCTGGCATTGTACGCAGAACGTCCCGACTTCATCGCGCCGGAAAGCCGACGCAACGAAGTGCTCAGTTTCGTCAACTCTGGACTGCAAGACTTTTCCATTTCTAGAGTGAATCTCGCATGGGGTCTGCCAATGCCAGTTGACCCCAGTCACAGCATCTACGTGTGGTTTGACGCTTTGCTGGGATACGTCACCGCCTTGCTAGATCCTGACAGCGACCCGATTTTGGAGAATGCTTTATCTAAATGGTGGCCGGTTGACTTGCACTTGATCGGCAAAGATATTCTTCGCTTCCACGCAGTTTACTGGCCGGCAATGCTGATGTCAGCGAATCTACTGGTGCCGGGTCGCGTTTTCGCACACGGGTTTTTGACCAAAGACGGCAAAAAAATGGGGAAAACGGAGGGTAATACTTTAAACCCTGTCGAATTGGTCAACAAATACGGCGCTGACGCAGTACGTTACTATTTCCTTAAAGAAATTGAGTTCGGAGAGGACGGCGATTTTAACGAAACTCGGTTTATCAATATATTGAATGCTGAGCTAGCAAATGATTTGGGGAATTTGCTTAATCGTACCCTAAACATGGCTCGCAAATATTGCGGTGCCTGCGTACCAAATGTGTTGGGAGAAAACATTGAGGGCGATAACCTTCTCAAGGCTATGAGCCTGGATTTGGGCGATCGAGTAGCGGGTTTTTACGAAGAGTTGGCTTTTAGCAAGGCTTGCGAAGCCGTGCTTGCATTAGTGCGAGCCGGGAACAAGTTTATTGACGTGCAAGCACCTTGGAGTTTGTACAAGCAGGGACAGATCGAAAGTGTTGAACAAGTGCTATATTCTGTTCTGGAATCTGTTAGACTAGCATCTTACCTTTTATCGCCCATTATTCCCAATATCAGCAACGCTATCTATCAACAGCTAGGTTTTTCAATTGACTTTAACGATCGGGTTACAGTTAACAGTTTAGCGAATTTTGCAGCTCATGCTGCCTGGGGCGCTTTGCCTGCAAACCAAACTCTGGGGGAACCCCAACCTGTTTTTAAGCGGATCGAACTGCTGTAAACAGTACCTTCATAGTTGGCAGCCAGCGCTCTGGGTGTGATGACAGACTACGAATTAGCAGTTATTTCCTTACCAATCTTTCATAAAAATTGAGGCATAACAATCATGTTGAATAGAATAGAAAGCAACGACCTTTTTACGCCGGAACAGGTACTAGAAAATCGTGGTAGAGTGGCAATTTTTATTGACGGTTCTAACCTTTTTTACGCGGCTTTGCAGTTAGGAATTGAGATTGATTACACTAAGCTGCTGTGCCGTTTAACTGCGGGATCGCGGCTGCTGCGCTCTTTCTTCTACACGGGTGTCGATCGCACTAACGAGAAACAGCAGGGGTTTTTGCTGTGGATGCGCCGCAACGGCTACCGGGTGATTTCTAAGGATTTGGTACAGTTGCCAGATGGTTCTAAGAAGGCGAATTTGGATGTAGAAATCGCTGTGGATATGATGGCTTTAGTCGGGTCTTACGACACGGCGGTTTTGGTGAGCGGTGACGGCGACTTGGCTTATGCTGTAGACGCTGTGAGCTATCGCGGTGTGCGGGTAGAGGTGGTGAGTTTGCGATCGATGACGAGCGACAGTTTGATTAATGTAGCCGATCGCTATATCGATTTGGAAATGATTAAGGACGACATCCAAAAAACATCGCGCCCTAATTATGCTTACCGCCCTTTGTCTGGTTTGAGCTTGATGGAGGAACACGACGACAGATAGGGATTTGGTAATGGGTAATTGGTAAGGGTTAATAGGTGATGATTAATGGGTTGAATCATTGAGAATTAGAAGTTAAAAATTTAGACAAAGCATGACACATTTTTAATTTTTGATTAAGTGTTTTTCACGACCCAATTATCAATTACCAATTCCCCATTCCCATTCCCAATTACCTATTATCAATTCCCTATTCCCAATGATTCATCTCCAATCCCAAATTCCCAATCTCAACTCCCCAAAATTGAGGCTGCTATTTTTAGCAGCACTGATTTTGGGGATTGGTGCTTGTGCAGTTCCGCAAGAGACTCAAAAGAACAAATTAGCTGAGGATCTCCAAACTGCTCAACAGTCAAACAGCACTTTAACTTTAAACAAAGTAACTCTAGAACAAGCAAACGAAAAGGGCGAGACGTTCTGGAAAGTCAACTCACAAAATGCCGTTTACAGCAAAGACAAAAAAATAGTTAACGTTCAGAAACCTGTAGGCAAATTGTTTCAAGATGGCAAAGAAATTTACGATATTCAGGGAGAAACTGGCCAGGTATTTCAGGAAGGAAATCAAGTTTTTCTCAAAGGTAACATAGTCGCTACTGACCTTAAAAATGGAGTGGTATTGCGGGGAAATGAGTTGGAGTGGCGGCCAAAGGAGGATGTTTTAGTTGTCCGCAACAATTTGACGGGAGAGAACAAACAGGTGACGGCTTCAGCGAAGGAAGCGCGGGTTTTCACTAGGGCTAAGAGGATGGAGTTATTCGGCTCTGTGGTGGCGAATGTTAAAGATCCGGTTTTGCAATTGCGAACCGAGCACTTAGTGTGGTTTATGGATCAACAAAAGGTAAACAGCACCAAACCTACTCAAATTGACAGATACAAAGATAAAATAGTAACAGACAGCGGTTTTGCCGACCAAGTAGATGTAGACTTAAAAACCAAGATTGCGACGCTGACAAAAAACGCTCAGTTGATGCCTTCTGATCCGCCGCTGCAAATAGAAAGCAGTTTGATGAGTTGGAATTTTCCGGCGCAATCTGTGATATCGCCTGGGCCTGTGAAGGTTTTTCACCGCGTGGAAAAGGTGACGATGACTGGGGATACGGGGCGGGGAGATTTAGAGAAAAAAGTTTTTTATTTGACGGGAAATGTGGTAGGAATTGGGGAAAAACGTCAATCTCAATTAAATACCGATCGCGTAACGTGGTATTTAACTAATCAGACTTTTGATGCAGAAGGAAATGTGGTTTATCGGCAGCTAAATCCGGTGTTTAATTTGACTGGGCCGAGGGCGGCGGGAGAGTTGAAAAATCAAACTGTGATTGTTAAAGGCGACGGTGGTGGCGGCCAAGTGGTTACGGAATTTGTACCGGATGAGTATCAGGGAACTTTGGGAGAGTAGATGGGATTGCAACCGCAGATGTTGGCAGATGGACGCATGAACGCTGTATGAATGCTGTTTATCGCCACACTCGCCTCAAATTCAATACAAATCCCGGCAATACATCTTCGCCAGACAACTCGGCTGGATCGATATTTCTACTTCTGCCTGCTGTCGGTAAATCTCTACCCGCTGGTTTTGCGGGTCAATTAACCAGCCCAATCTCGCTCCATTTTCCATATATTCGCGCATCTTCTCTTGGAGGGTTGAGAGAGAATCCGAGGCCGATTCCCTACGGGATAGCTTCGCTTCACGCAATTCTACTACAAAGTCGGGGCACAGCGGAACAAAGCCTTTGCGTTCTTGTGCAGTTAGTGCTTCCCAGCGAGTTCGACTCACCCAGGAAGCGTGGGGAGAAAGGCGAGCACCGTTAGGAAGGATGAATCCGGTAGAAGAGTCAAAGCCTTCTCCTAAATCTTCGTTTGCTTCACACCAGTTGCCTACTTGCGTACTGATACTGAGGTTGCGGCTGCCTGATTCGCCTCCGGTGGGTGGATTCACTATTAATTCTCCTTCTGCGGTTCTTTCTAATCTCAAGTCGGGATTTGCCAATGCTAGGATATCGAATTGTTCGCCTGTGACAAAAAGGGCGATCGCATTTGGCAATTCTATAGATATAGTTTCTGGTTGAGTAATTGTTTGTACCATATTCAATTGTTCGCTTTTTTAGGTAGAAATCGGTCACAAAAAACCTAAAACTAATAGACATAAATTCTGTAGGGGCGGGTTCACCAACCATGTCTGACAAACATCAATCAATATAGTAAACCCGCCCCTACCCAACCAAAAATACCAAGGTACCGCCCACCCAAATTACAAATGTACCGTGAATTTGTTGGCTAAAATATGGATGTAAATTCTGGCGGGGGAGGGCGGGTTTATCAGATTGTTTGATTTGTTTCAAAGATGGTTGGTGAACCCGCCCCTACATTGTTGACATCGTGCGGGGGAGGGCGGGTTTATCAGATTGTTTGATTTGTTTCAAAGATGGTTGGTGAGCCCGCCCCTAAATTGTTGACAATTTTGCAATATATCAGATGCTTTTTACAACTGTCCGAAACCTTTTTTAGGCTTATCTTTTTTCTTTTTCTTCTTCTGCTGGGCACCCATATAGCCACGGGAACCGGGCTGCATTCCTCCGGGGCCGCCCATTCCCGGCATTCCCGGCATTCCCGGCAATCCTCCCATTCCTGTAAAGTTGCCTTGACTCATTTGCTGCATCATTGTACGCATTTTCTGGAAATCGCTGACGAGCTTTGTTACGTCGTTTTCTGCGTAGCCTGCGCCTTTGCCGATGCGGCGGCGGCGGGATGGAGAACTTGCTAAAAGTTCGGGATTGCGGCGTTCTTCAACTGTCATGGAATTAATCATGGCTTCGGTGCGTTTTAGCTGCACTTCTCCCTGCCGCATTTGTTCGTCTGAGAGTTTGTTCATCCCCGGAATCATTTTCATGATGCCGCCGAGGGAACCCATATTTTTTAACAGTCTGGTTTGTTTGAGAAAGTCGGTAAAGTCAAACTTTGCCGTGAGCATTTTCTCTTGCATTTTTTCGGCATCGGCGATGTCGAATTCTTCTTGCGCCCTTTCTACTAGCGTCAAGACATCGCCCATGCCTAGTATTCTCGATGCCATGCGATCGGGATAAAATGGTTGCAAGGCTTCCACTTTTTCGCCGACGCCGACAAATTTAATCGGCGCGCCGGATATTTGCCGCACGGATAAGGCTGCACCGCCGCGGCTGTCGCCGTCTAATTTGGTTAAGATTGCGCCGGTAATGCCGATTTGTTCGTGAAAGGTGCGGGTTAAATTTGCTGCTTCTTGGCCGGTCATGGCATCAACAACTAACAGCGTTTCGTGGGGTTGTACTGTTTGTTTGATGCGGCCCAATTCTGCCATCATGTCTTGGTCGATTTGCAGGCGGCCTGCTGTATCGACGATGATGGTATCGATGCCGATTTGTTTGCCATGTTCGATGCCTTGGCGGGCAATTTCTACGGGGTCAATGTCTTTGCCTAATTCAAATACGGGTACGTCGATTTGTTTGCCGAGGGTTAGCAATTGGTCGATCGCGGCTGGTCGATAAATGTCGGTTGCGACTAGCAGTGCGGTACGATTTTGCTTGCGGAGGTGCAGCGCTAGTTTGGCGGTAGCTGTGGTTTTCCCGGTTCCTTGCAAACCTGCCATCAGGATCACTGTGGGCCCGGATTCGGCGGTGGCGAGGGGTACGTTGGTTTCCCCCATGACGCGCACGAGTTCGTCGTGGACGATTTTAATGAATTGTTGGTCGGGACGGACGCCTGAAACGACTTCTGCGCCTTGTGCTTTTGCCGCTACCTCTGAGATGAAGTTTTTGACGACTTGGAGGTTGACATCGGCTTCCAGGAGGGCGCGGCGGACTTCTTTGAGCGCGTCTTGGATGTTGGACTCGGAGATTTTATTTTGTCCGCGCAGTTTTTTCCAGGTGGATTCGAGTCGATCGGCAAGGGCTTCAAACATAGGGCATTGTTGGCTAGTCAGTCTTTTTAATTTTAAGGCTAAATGGGGCTGTTTGGATTAATGTTTTGCTAATTTTTCAATAATCCTTTCAGGGCGGGCTAGAAGCCCAACCCACAAGCAAATTATTCATGTGTTGTGGAACAGGCATCTTGCCTGTTCCTAAAACTGCTATAAGATGTGAGTTTTTACGCGGATTGATGCTGAAACTAATTCAAATTAATGTAGTAGGGTACGTTTTGACAAACCCTACTTTCTGGAATAGGATTAAAGTATTTCCGTCACCTTGCCACAATTTTAATGTCTGCTTATGCCCAAAAAGATTCGAGAACTCAAAAGCCTGCTGCTAAAAGCTGGGTTTACTTATCGTTCGGCAAAAGGCAGCCATACAAGATGGGTTCATCCTTTACTACCTAATGAACCAATTACTATTGCTGGAAATGATGGCGATGATGCGAAACTGTATTTAGAGAGAGAAGTTAATCGAAAAATTGGAATATTGAAAGCAATTGAAGAAGAGGAACCTGAATCATGAAATTACCTTATATAATTGTTATTCAATGGTCAGATGAAGATAACTGCTACCTAGTTCACTTACCTGATTTTCCATCTCAGCAGTTCCACACTCATGGAGATACCTACGAAGACGCTTTGCAGAATGCAGTTGAGGTATTAGAGCTTTTAGTTGAAGAATATCAGGTAGATGGTAAATCTCTCCCAGAACCTAAAACTCTAGTAGAAAACTTGCTGTTTGCTTGATTATTGATTTGAAGCGAGATCCCTTCCCAAAAAAACAGGCGATCGCTCTTTTATGTAGAAGGGCGATTGTTTTTATATTTGGAGGTTTTGAAGTTATTTGATGTTGGTTTTTATGTATTCTGCGATCGCCGGTTGGAGTTGGAAGAGGGTGCGATCGCCCTTTTGGACTTTTTCGATTAATAACCTCCGTCTCAAGGATTCGACGGCTTTGAGGAATTCTGAAGGGGACAATTCCAGAAGGGCTGGTTTTTTGGAAATTTCAACTGCTTTGTTTTGATTTGCCAACCAGGACATTACTTGTTTTTCGCTGTCTGACCAACGCTGAAAATGTTGGTGCAATAAATATTCTAAGTCTCCTAAGACTAGGCTATCATAGGATAAAAATTCAGAAATATTGCCGCTAAACAAGTCTTGAATTGCAGCGGCTATGGTATTTAACCACAAGGGATTTCCTCGGTAAATGTCTATCAATTTTGACCAGTTTTCCGATTCAAGTAAACCTTTTTCTATAAATATTTCTCGCGCTGGTTCGCCTAAACCATTGAGTTGCAATGTTTGACAATTTTTTGGGTTGCTTTCTAAGGCAGCAATTTCTCTGGGTTTTTCCCAACTAATCAAAATTAGGCAACTGTTGTGGCATGATTCTGCTATTTGTTTGAAGAATGCGCCGTAGTTTTCATAGCCAGGTTGGTAGTTTCCTGCTAGTTGTTGGCTGCTGAAGATTGTTTGCACGTCATCGAGAATGATGAGACAGCGGTGCGATCGTAAATATTGTAGGGGCAATCCCCCCGTGGTTGCCCTTTCTTCGGGGGCGGGCACGGGGGCACCGCCCCTACAGAATTGAATTAAGTCGGTTTCGAGTGTTTGGAGGGGTGGCGCGTTGCGGAGGCTTCGCCAGATGATGCAGTCGAATTCGTGTTGAATTTGCGGGATTAGTTGGAGGGTAAGGGCGGTTTTGCCAATACCGGATAAGCCGAGGATGGTGATGAGGCGGGTGCGGCTTAAAATCCAGTTTTCTAGGGTGGAAAGTTCGGATGTGCGATCGAAAAATGTCGAGATTTCGGGTGCGTCGGATAAGTCTAATTGCTGTATAGGTTCGGAATTGCTTATTTTTTCGTTAAATTTATCCTGGTCTTGCGGTTCAGATTGTGAGGCTTCTGGGGAGTGCAAACTTTCAGCAGAGATGTTGCCAATATGGATGCAGCCATTCCCGACAAGTGAGACAATATTAGAAGCTTGTAAATTTTCCAATTTAGCTCTAAAGTTTGCTTTACATACTTGTTCCTCACCTAATGCAACTGACATAAGCTTCCACAATTTAAAGCCAACTTCTTTAACATATTTCTCTGAACGGTTGTGATGCTGTGCAATTTCTTTATATTTCTGATTGTCCCAAGCGCCGCGCAGTATAGCTTTTTGCAGACTATCTAAGTGTTTTCCTGTAGTAGTTAAAGCTAGATGGTCTGTAAATTTTAAGGCTTCTTCAACGTCCATCGGTCACGTATATGCAAGGGGTTGACCAGATTATAACCCAACTAAATATGACTTTTTTAGTAGCAACCAACTAAATATGACTTTTTATGACCTCCTTGGGATGGAAAAAACTACTAAATATGACTTTATATGGCTTGAAAATTTTGGGCAATTAGGAAATAATTTATACTTAAAGCAGAAAATGTTAGGCTCAGCGCTAGTTGTATCTACCTGTTATGACACAACCGAATATTTTGGAACTCGCGAAACAGGGAGATGCAAAGGCGATCGCGCTTCTGCTGAACCGCCAGCTACAAGCCAAGGGCATCACCGCCGCAGCTTCCCTTAAGGATGGTTGTTTACAGGTGATGCTGGAATCGGCTGAAGCGCCTAGTCAGCAAGTCTTGGCCGTGTGGGTGAGTAAGTCGATCGCTGGTTTGGGGGCTGCATCGATTGAGAAAGTCAAGGTTTACGGGCGACAGACAGGTGCGAAGGTGCCGGCGTGGAGTCAAGAGTTTGAAGTGGCGGGGCAAAAGTTGCCTGTTACGGATGTTACAGAGGGGCGGGCAATTTCTAGTGAAAATACGGAGTCAAATCAGCTTAGTTTGAAGGAACGGGCTAAGCTTGGGGATGTGGAGGCGATCGCATCTCTGTTAAATTTTCCGTTACAGAATAAGGGGATTAGTGCGACTGCGAGTTTGCAAGATGGTTGTTTGCAGGTGATGCTGGAGGGCGATCGGGTTCCTGATGAGGAGGCTTCTATCAGGATTGTCCGCAGGGAGTTGATGAATTTGAAGGCGGGGGCGATCGCTTCTGTGAAGGTTTACGGGCAGCAGGCGGGTGAGGATTTTCCGGCTTGGAATCGAGAGTTTGAGCTAAAGGCAGAGGTTAGTTCAGATTCAAAAAAATTATCAACAGATAAATTTGCAAATTTGACTGATCTATTGACTCCGATTATTGAGCTGCTTAGAGAACGAAAATTTAAAGAATTGTTAGACATCGGTCAAAATTATATTAATGAAAATCCAGATCGTCAAAAACGTTTGATTGTAGTAGGAGTTATTGTCTTAGCAACTCTAACCTTTAAAGGAATACCTTTTTTAGGCTTCAATCACAATATTAAAGGCTCACTAACACTCAAGGATGACTTCTTCGGTGGAGTGGGTCAGTTTTGTAATGGAAAAGGAGGTTACGGGGATATTAAAAGTGGTAGGCAGGTGCTAGTAAAAGATCATAAAGGAGAAACCATTGCGACTGGAGAGTTAGGCATAGGTAAAATAATATCTGATAACCACTGCCAATTTTCTATCGAAGTGAATGGTATAAGAAAAGCAGAGTTTTACACAATTCAGATCGGTAGGCGAGGCGATTTGACATATTCATATCAAGAGATGGAGGATAAAAACTGGGAGCTAAACGTGTCTTTGGGTGATTGATTTACTGGGAAGAAAAGGAGTAGTTTATGATTTTTGTAATTCCGTTTATTATGGGCGCTGCTGTTTTAGCTACTGCTGCGTATGGCGCTGTGAAAGGTACTGAAGGCTTTGGTAACATCAATCAAGCCAAGGAAATAGGAGAACGATCCCAACATCGACACGAGAAAGCAGTCAGCGATCTAAAAGTAGACTGGGAAGCAGCCAACAGATTAGCAGAAGTTTACGGTCAACTGCAAATTCGTGTAAGGCATCGTACTATTGGGCGGTTTGTGGCTTTCATCGAACGCATTGGCCAGAAAGCTTCCCAAAGTGATATGAAATTTTTAGCGGGACTAGAAGGCATATCAATTCAGCAGCTAAAAGAATACAAAACTGTCGCGCTGGAAGGTCAGGAAGTATTCCAAGGTGTGACTTCATCCGCAGGGGCAGGCGCGGCGGCTGGTGCTACAGCAGTAGGCGTGGCCCAAACTTTTGGGACAGTTGCAGTTCCTCAATTTTTTGGCTTGTTTAGTACCAATGTAGCTGTTTCTCAACTCGGTATGTCTGGTGTGGCGGCGTGGTTAGGCGGTGGCAGCATGGCACTAGGTGGGGCTGTACTCGGAGGTATTGCACTTGGCCCTGCTTTAGCTGTTGGCGGTTTCCAAATTGCAGGTAAAGGTGAGGAAGCTTTAACGAAAGCACGTGAATACGAAGCTCAGGTTAACGTTGAAGTTGCCAAAATTGAAGAGGCTAGAGATTTCATCCGACAAGTCGAACGGCGAGTCAAAGAATTAGGCAAATTGGTGTCTGAGTTAGATAGCCGCGTTGCTCTACTTCTCAACGAACTTGAATCAAAACCCTTTGATCGAGTTCAAGATGCTGCTAAGTTTCAACAGGTAGCCCTACTGGTGAAAGGCCTTGTAGAAATTATGAAAACCCCTGTGTTAGATAGCCAAGGAAATCTGAATTCTGCCGTGGCGAATATTCAAGCAAAATACCGTAATATGTGAGGAAATTAACAATGAGCAAAATAGCAGCGTTTGTTAGCGGTGCTGATGCCTTTCAGCAAGTTATTGCACATTACCTTGAGTACAAGCAAATCGCTGAACAAGAGCGGACAAAGCGCCGTGAAATCAAAGCTTGGGAAAAGGAAAGCCTCGCCAAGATTAAAGCTCAACGTGACTTATTAATGGAGTACCTCGATCGCTCTTTTGATGAACGATCGCAAAATTTTAATCAACTTTTCGATGTGGTCGATCGAGCAATAGCATCTGGTAATAATGAGCAACTGGGATTAGCATTAGATTCGATTACAGAGCTTGCTAAGTCTAGCCCGTTTAAAGAACTGGCTAATTTATCTTCTGTGCAGGCTGCTCTCGCCGATCCCAACCACGAGTGGAAGTTTTAATTAGCTAGCTGTTAAACGATTATTGATAAACTAGAGTGGGGATTCCTCCACTCTAAAGGAGAGTAAATCATGGCTGACATTGAAAACCTTCTAAACCAACTGCCAGAAATTGCCGAGGAAATGAAACTTACTATTGGCAATCCTAGTGAAATCAGACGTGAAATTGGGAAGATCGATAATCTTATAAAGCGACTAAATACTATTGGCAAGGAACTTGAAGAAGTATTAAATAATGAGAGATTCAATAAAGGATTTTTGGGAGCGATACCTTTGTTAGGCGCAGTTGCGGGCTGGTTCATACCTGGTGGATTTTTAGTAGATGCACTTGTATCGGCAGGGAGTGGCTTACTTGCTGAAAAATTGGGCGACCCAGATAAGGAAACGTCTCTTGCTGACTTAATAGAAAATGTTGAAAACTTAATTGAGTGGGGCGATGGTTTAAAGAATATAGCAGAAAATATTTTAAATGATTCACAATTATTGATCAAGCTAGAATGGGAAAGGAAATCTCTAAGTATTCCAGAAGAAGTAAGGCAAATTGATGAAAATTTAAGAATTCACATAGACTTTGATGAAGAGCAAACTTTAAGGGAACAAGTTCAGCAAATAAAGGTAGCTCAAGAACAGCTAAAACAGGTTCTGCCCAAACTGGATAGTATCCTACACAATCTTGAACGTAATGTCGAGCCAATTGAGCGCATAAAAGCTTTTATATCTTACTTTGGGGAATCAGTGTTTGCGATAGAATGGTTTGATGAAGAGCATGGGCTTATTATATCTTATGAGGATCAAACTACAACATTAGGAATTATCTTGAATGAATGTGTATCTTTAAAAGAAAAAGCTAATGCTTTAATTGACCGGGCTAATAGGTTAAGAGGACAGGCTGAACAATCTCTTAAACACCTAGAAAAAGAACGCCGTCGCAAGGAACAAAAAAAACCTAGTCGTAAGCAAAGCGAAAGAGCCACACAGACAGGAGAATCTCTAAATACTATTGACAGTACCATGTTTTCAGAGCAAAGACGCGGGGGTAGAAGTGGCTGGATACTGATACTATCCACACTGACTCTAGGAGTTGTGGGTTTTATCGGCTGGAAAACTACCTTTCAAATTTCACCGAGTCAGCAGACAATACCAAATTCGGAAATTCCTCTAAATGTTGGGGAGCAAAAACCAAATTCTGAACCTTCACCCACCTTAACACCGGCTCCTCAGCCAGACCCAACAGCAACAAATTTAGCAGCCGCTCAAAAACTAGCAATGGAAGCTGCCGTTATGACTCAAAATCCACCTCATCCACTAGAAAATTGGCAGCAAGTACAAGGGAAGTGGCAGGAATCAATCAAATTGTTAGAGGCAATTCCCGACAATTCGCCTGTTGCAACTCAAGCTCAAGAAAAGCTAAGTGTTTATCGAACTAACTATCAGGCGATTACTAATAGAATTGTTACTGAACAGAAAGCAGCCACTAATTTAGAATCCGCCCAAAAACTAGCATGGGAAGCTGCCGTCATGGTTAATAATCCACCTCATCCTAAAGAAGTCTGGCAGAATGCTCAATCAAAATTGCAGCAGGCGATCAACTTGTTAAGTTCTATTCCTCAAGGTACATTTGTCGAAGCTAAAGCTAAAGAAAAGCTGGCTGCTTATCAGAATAACTACACGCTAATAAGCAACAGAATCAAAACTGAAACTCCTTGATTTTATCCATATTACCAATTAAGTTTTAAATTACCAGAGATTAAGCCCAAACCCTAGCTGCTGATATCCTAGTTACTACAAAAGTGCGATCGCCCTTACACCCCAATTTGTCAAAAAGCGCGATCGCCCCTCTACTTCCCAAATAATTAGCAGCCTCGCACTGCGTCCCGAAACACTTTCAAAGCTTCTTTTTCTTCGGACATTTGCAGGCATCTCCCCAGCAATTCTAGATCCAAATCCGGCAACAGCATACTCCGAGAAACGCGATCGTAACCTTCCGAGTTCAGTTGGTAAATCGAAAATACACCGTCTTCCCAAAACCAAACTTCGGCTACGTTAAATCTGCGGTAGAATTCCAGTTTATTAATAGTTCCGCTAGTAAAAACAACTTCGATCGCCAAATCGGGTGTTTCTCGCTGCCGCCGGTCTTCGCCAAAGTAGTAAGATAAATCTGGTTCCTTGCTGCTGCCTTTTGTTTCCCCTTGGAGTGTAGCACTGCCCGTCGGTCTAAAACTAATATCTTTTTCTAAAAAAAACTGACCTAGCAGCAATGCCAGCAGGCATTTAATGGTTTCATGTTCCGGCGAAAGTGTCATAATTTCCACATATCCGTCGAGGTAAGACAAGCGAACACTGCGAGTGTACTCTAGCAAGGAATCCAGAGCTTTGAACTGTTCCCAAGTCATTGATAGCGGCAAAATCAACCGCTGTTCCGGGAGTGCAGTTAATTTGGGGTGAGTGGCAATGGTCATATATACTTTCCCCGATTTTTAGTTTCTACTTTTAGATTAGCATAATAATATATAAAGGGAGAAATTGGGGACTTCGAGCGCTCTTGTTCCCCCCTTGTTAAGGGGGGTTATGGGGGATTTTGCCAGTCTAATTCCCTACAAATAACTAAGCCAAAAACTGGAATTGAGAACCGTTAACTGCCAAAGCAAACGGACTTGCCTGTTCAAATGCACCGATAAGTTCAAAGTTGTCCGTGTTTAAAACTATCCCCACAATCTGTCCGGTAAATATGTTTTCAATCACCATGTCGTTGATGATTCCGTCGTTATCGTAAGCAATCAAATTGTCGTTTTCAAAGAAAAGGTCTAGTTCTGTTAAACCGTCCGTCAAACCGATGCGATCGCCCTCGTCGAAGTTAAAATCGGTAATGACATCTGCTCCATCTATACCAAATGCTTCATCGTTGCTTCTGAGGACGAATATGTCACCACCGAGGCCTCCCGTGAGCACGTCAACTCCCCGATCGCCTGCTAAGAAATCGTCGCCCTCATTGCCCTCTAAATCGTCGTCTCCTTGCCCTCCCCGCAGGATATCGTTCCCGAACCCTCCGAAGATCAGGTCATTTCCGGCGTCGCCCCTAACTACGTCGTTGCCATCATTTCCATCCAGGCGATCGTCCTCTTTCCCGCCGTAAATTATGTCATTTCCGCCACCACCACCGATAATATCATTGCCGTTATTTCCTAACAGCCGTTCGTTAGAATCCGACGAACCTCCTATAGTATCGTTGCCATCGAGTCCCCAAACTCCCCAGGGAAAAGACGCCAAATTTCCATTCCCTACGTTAATCTCATCGGGTGTAGCGAATGCCAAAAGACGTGGCCCGCCCCCAGCAAATACAGGAAATCCCGTCACATCGCCAATAAGATTGTTAACCGTTAAAGCCATAACTATGTCCTTTCAAAAATCCTCTTAGCTGTATTATACATTTTAATTATTCTATTGCCAAATAGCAAGAATTTGGATTTGGGCTGCAATTTTTAGTTTCTCAATTAATGACAAGCAACCTGTTGAGCTATAGTCAATTACAATTATCAATACTTCGGTTACGCGATCGTATCAGTTACCAATTCCCAATTCCCAATTACCAGGGCTGTGCTTCATTCAACCCAAACCTGCTATATATCTCGCCTTTTAGTCAAATAGCATTAGTTGCTGACCACGAATTTCTTCATGTGGTACCCGCCACGTGATTTATCGGTGGAATCAATTCTTTAATCGAAAATCGAAAATCAGAAGAGCCCCCGCATTTATCCCTAGGGTCAATTCTTTAATCTAAAATAGAAAATCTAAAATCGATTGACACTATCCGCTACTGTCTACCGCTTATAATGGGTGTTACCCCCCAGGCAGTAAACACGTTAATATCACCTATAACGTCGAGACTGAGAGGTTGTTTGTGAATAAAAGTAAAAGTCCCTGGGCCCATCCTCCGAGAAAAAACCCAGTTTCCGATATCCATACACAAACTTTACAAACAGGATATAAGCTCTTTACAAAGCCATAATCGCCGATCGCTGACATTTTTTGGCAAAATCCACTGCTTTCAGGTGTTTTACTCATGTCTACTCCTAAATCGTCTTCCCATCAAAACAACAACTCCGTAAAATCACTGCCAGCGACAGATATCGTCCCAACAAAGCCAGACAGTAACAATCTGCCCAGCGAACCAAGTATAGAACAGCTACTCGAAGCTTTGGCGGGCCAAGTACCCAGTCAATCTTCAGAAATTGAACCCTTGAAAACGTGGAAACAAGATTTACAGCGATTGTTTCAATTTCTCGGCGATCGCCGCGTTTTAATCGCAGTAATGCAACCGGGAACTTTTGCCCTGCGTTACGCTAACGCGGCATTTTGTCGCTTGGCAGGTTGGGAGGAAACGCCCTTGGCAACTCAATTTACCAACGGTTTGTTTGCAGAAACCGACATCACTCTGCTGCAACTGTTCGAGGATGGGGACGGCAAAACAGCAGAACAATTGTACCGCCGCCACCTTTTGCACTGGGTATTTAAGCAATATTATCAAATTGACATCGACGGTTTACGGGTGCTAGAAGAACCTGTCATGGCGAGTGTAAAAAATCCCAAACACAGAGAACCTAGATTTATAGAATTTTGGCTGGGTTCGGAACAGTTGAAAATTACTCGAATTGACTCAAAAATAGATGAATTTGCGGATATTTCTTTAAGATTAATGCCTGTAGCGGAACGGGAAGCTTGGCTGATGCAGCCGAATCAACTGGAGAATTTAGCCGATCGATTGCAGTTGGATAATTATCGCGTAGAAGGCTTGCTGTTGCTAGAAGGTTTTGATGTCACCGTGCAGGAGCAAATTCGGCGGCTGACTCAGTTATTGATCGATCAAGATTCGATGCTGCGGCCAGAGAAATTTGAGAGAATCGATCGGTGTTTGCGATCCCTCTTCCATGCTGACGGCACTTTGCTGCTGCGCCCCGACGGCGAACAGGTACAGCTATTAGTTGCAAAAGACGGCCAACATTTGCAGCCGATTCTTTATTCAATGCACTCCCTAGAAGCTTCTCACTTTTTGAAGGCCACAGCAGCAAATCAAGTTTGGAATGTGCCAGACTTGCGTAGGGAGTGCGAAACCGAGTGCGATCGAACTTTGCGGAGAATGGGAACTCGATCGATGCTGCTGGTGCCCCTCGTAGTCAAATCCGTCACCCGCGAGGGGTGCGGGCAGCGGATTTTGGGAGTTGTGGGGCTGTTGTGCGATCGGCCAAATCACTTCAACGGCATTGACGCTCAACACGCCCAAGAACTCATTCCCGCCTTCATTGCAGCCCTGCGGCAAGCCATACAGGAGCGGTTTACCCACATTCACAACATCCATCCCGCAGTCGAGTGGCGGTTCGCCCAAGAAGCAGAAAGGCGAAGTTGGGGACTACCTCCCGAAACAATCGTATTTGCTGATGTTCATCCGCTATACGGAATTTCGGACATTCGCGGTTCTAGCGACGAAAGAAACCGAGCCATTCAAACTGATTTGCTCGAACAATTTCGCTTAGGTTTAGTCATAGCTGATGCTGTTTGCGAAACACAAACTACCCACCTCGGCGAGCAACTGCGACTCGACTTGCTCGACTACATCCAGCATTTAAAACAAAAAGTAACAGTCGATATGGAGGTGCGAGCAGCCGAATATTTAAACGAGCGTTTAGAAGTATATTTTGACTATTTTGTGCAGTGCGGGCCCAAGGTTCAGGCAGCAGTTAAAGCTTACCAAGCAGCCTGTGAAAATGAGCACAACTGCGTTTACAGCGATCGCAACCGCTACGACCAAATGTTGAACCTAATCAGCACCAAACTTCAAGAAACCTGGGCTCGCTGGCAAGAAAAAATGCAGCAAATTTTGCCCCACTACTGCGATATCGAATGCACCGACGGCATCGATCACATGATTTATGCAGGAAAATCGATCGACCCCACATTCAGCCAGTTTCACCTACACAGTTTACGGTACGAACAACTGCGAGCTATTTGCGATTGCGGCCGCACAGTTTTTCGCCTGCAAGCCGAGTCTCAAATCAACATGGAACTCGCACATTTAGTCTTAGTGCAGAATACCACGATCGACATTTTTCACAACGAAAACACCGAAAAAATGTTTGATGTCAAAGGCACTCGCGACATCCGCTACGAACTTGTCAAAAAGCGGATCGAGAAAGCCGTTGACAAAGACGCACAAGAGCGAATTACCCAGCCAGGAATGTTAACGGTAGTTTATTCAACCGAAGACGAATGGGAAGAGTACCAACAATACTTGCGCTACTTGTCTCGCGAAGGTTGGGTCGAGCCAAAAGTTCAGACCGGCATGGTAGAATCACTGCAAGGAGTCAGCGGTTTAAAATTCGCCCGCGTGCGTATTTTACCTGAACCGGAATCTATTTCTACTATCTGTGAAGTTACGGTAGTCAGCGATTGATAACCCGTTCAATTGCCCGTTTGAGGCCTGCGTGCGATCGCTCCCATCTCCTCCTGTTTGAGGCCTGCGTGCGATCGCTCCCATCCCCCTGAAAAACGGTGCCGCGAAAACATCCGGGACTCACACACAAGACCAATATTACATTTAAGATGTTTGTTGACACCAACGACCAAGCCCACATTGTCACTTCTTGTATATTCCGTGTGATGGGAAATCGCCAAATACACGATCGGAATCACACCAAATCTAGATTAAGTAGTGTTAATCTAATCCCAATTATGTCCTGTAATTTATAACTTAAGTGATGTTAACCTTATCAGAATACCAAATAATTTCTACTCTGCACGAAGGCGTTGAAACAATAATCTATCGCGGACAAAAACCGACAGACTCGCCCCCAGTAATTCTGAAAGTCCTCAAAGCCGAATATCCCACCCTCGAAGCCATTACCAGGCTCAAACACGAATATCAAATCAGCCAAAATTTAGACAGCGAACAAATCGTCAAAGCCATCAGGATCGAAACATTTGACCACCGATTAGGAATCGTTTTAGAAGACTTTGGCGGCGAATCCCTCGCCCAACTGCTGGAAATAGAAACCTTGAGTCTGCAAGCAAAATTAAACATCGCCCTCCAAATAGTCAAAGCCTTACAATACCTGCATTTTCACCACATTATTCACAAAGACATCAAACCCAGCAACATCATAATTAACTCGCAAACAAAACAAGTAAAACTAACCGACTTCGGCATTGCTACACAACTCAACAAAGAAAACCCGCAATTTAACAACCCCAACTCAGTCGAAGGCACCTTAGCCTATATGTCACCCGAACAAACCGGGAGAATGAACCGCACCCTCGACTACCGCACAGACTTTTATTCCCTTGGTATCACATTCTATGAAATGCTGACTGGGAAATTGCCTTTCGGCAGCAACGACCCCTTAGAAATAGTTTACAGCCACATCGCCGTTCAACCAATATATCCCCATCAAATCAATTCACAAATACCTGTCGCCCTTTCAGAGATAGTGATGAAATTGATAGCCAAAAATGCCGAAGATAGATATCAAAGTGCGACCGGATTGTTAGCAGACTTAGAAATTTCTTTGCATCAGTTAGAAGCCACCGGACAAATTACCGAATTCATCCCCGGACGCTTAGATATTCTCAGCCAGTTGTTGATCCCCCAAAAATTGTACGGTAGAGAACAACAAGTCAACGAACTATTAGCAGCATTTGAACGTGTAGGGTCGGGATCACCCAAATCTTTGCCACCCAACCTAAATACAGAAAAACCCGCCCGCCCCAATGCAGAAACTCTTTCAGCCCCATCTTTTCCACCAAACCAAAATACAGAAAAATTCGCCCATTGCCAAAGCGAATTAATGCTAGTATCAGGATACTCAGGCATCGGTAAATCCGCCGTAGTCAACGAAATTAGCAAACCAATTACCAGGTCAAAAGGTTACTTCATCAGCGGCAAATTTGACCAATTAAAACGCAACATTCCTTATGCCTCATTAATCCAAGCATTTAACTCCTTGCTGCGGCAATTGCTAACCGAAAGTGCACTTTCATTAGAAATATGGCGCACTAAAATTTTAACAGCAGTGGGAACAGAGGGCCAAGTAATTGCCGACGTAATTCCCAAAGTTGAATTAATCATCGGCAAACAGCCAGAAGTCCCAGAACTCGCCCCTATAGAATCCCAAAATCGATTCAATCGGGTATTCAAAGAATTTATTCGCGTTTTCGCCCAAAAAGAACACCCCCTAGTTATCTTTTTAGACGATTTGCAGTGGGCAGATTCAGCAACATTAAAGTTGATGCAAATACTAATAACTGACCCTGACCAGGAATATTTGCTGCTAATCGGTGCCTATCGAGACAATGAAGTTAGTCCGACCCACCCCTTAATTCAGACCGTAGAAGAACTTGAAAAAACTGGTACAATAGTCAACAATATCGTGTTGCAACCGCTTGATTTAGCAAATGTGACGGAATTAGTCACTGAAACACTTAACACTTGCACAGAAAAAGTAACAAATATAGCCGATTTAATCTGGAATAAAACGGGTGGCAATCCTTTTTTCTTGACCCAATTACTCCAAGCACTTTATCAAGACTCTCTTTTAAGATTTGAATTTAATCAGATTACAAATGAGGGAAGTCAAACGGGCTGGTATTGGAGTATCGATGAAATCCAAGCCATTGGAATCACCGATAAAAGTGTAGTGGAACTGGTAGCTTCTCGCATTAAAAAGCTACCCGAACCCACGCAAGAAGTGTTGAAGCTAGCAGCTTGCGTGGGAGATAAATTTGCTCTAGATGTGCTGTCACTTGTTAGCGAAAAGTCAGCTAATACTACAGCAACTGAACTTTATTCAGCTTTACAATCCGGGTTAATTCTGCCATTGAGTGATGCCTATCGCATTCCTTTAGTTTTCGATCGAGCCGAATCAATCAACCTCAAGTTAGACACTTCGCGGGTTAGTTACAAATTTTTGCACGATCGCGTTCAGCAAGCCGCATATTCGCTCATTCCCGAAGACCAAAAGCAATTAACCCATTTAAAAATCGGTCAACTACTGTTACAGAATACTCCACCAGACAAGCTAGAAGAAAACATCTTTGATATTGTCAATCAATTGAATGTTGGAATTGACACGATTAGCCAACAATCAGAAAAAACTCAGTTGGCACAATTAAATTTAACTGCTGGACGCAAAGCCAAAGCGGCTGCTGCCTATGAAGCGGCTGTTAGGTATTTGCGGGTTGCTATGGAATTATTGCCGGCAGATTCTTGGCAATGTCACTATGACTTAACGTTAGAAATCTACGAGTCAACAGCCGAAGCTGAATACTTAAATGTCCACTATGAAGATTCAAAAAAGCTGGTTGATATTGTACTGCAAAAAGCTAAAATATTACTGGACAAAGTGAATGTTTATGAACTTCAAATCCAGTCTTATAACGCTCAAAATAGAGTGGTAGAAGCACTAAATACAGGACTGGAAGTGCTGAAACTATTAGGCATTTCTTTTCCTCAAAATCCCCACGCGCTACATATTATGGCGGGACTGAGTAATACCAAACTGAGCTTGGGATTGAAACGAATTGAGGATTTAGCTAACTTGCCAGAAATGATCGATCCCGAAAAACAAGCAGCCATGCGGATTTTATCAGGGATTCTCAGCAGTGCTATTCAGGCAAAACCCCCACTGATACCGCTGCTGGCATTTAGGATGGTCAAGCTGTGTATTAAATACGGTAATTCGCCTTATGCAAGTATTGCCTACGTTTATTATGGCGTAGTTATGTGCAAGCTAGGGGACATTAGTTTGGCATACCAATTCGGTCAACTAGCAATTAGGCTGTTAGACAAATTTCCCTCCCGTTCAATCAAAAGTAGAGTTTATGCAACATTTGGTTCTTTTATTCACCACTGGAAAGCCACTCTCAAGTCAGGATTAGGCGATCTAAAAGAAGGTTTTAAAAATGGGATGGAAACTGGAGATTTGGAATTTGCTGGTTATGCTATAGGTGCATATTGCTTAAACCAACTGTCGATAGGAGAGCCTCTTGATTTGGTGGAGCAGGAAACTGGTAAATATATGAAACTAATGCAGCAATCTCAACTTGAAATGGCTGTACAGTATATAAGTATAGGCAGGCAGACAGCGCTCAATTTGCGCGGTCAAGCTGTCGAGCCCTGTCATTTAGTCGGTGAGAGATTTAATGAAGTCAAAACGCTCCCCATTTTAATAGAATCTAAAAACTTTTTTTTAGTGGGTTTGGTTTATCATGCCAAAACTCAGCTTAATTTTATATTCAAAAACTACGCTCAAGCTTTAGAAAATTCAAGGTTATTTGAGAAACATGAGGAGTCTGTAGCCGGATTCGATGTGGTTGCTCTGAATAATTTTTACTCATCTCTCAGTATGATAGCTTTGTATCCAGCAACTGGCAAAGAGGAACAAAAGCAATATTTGGCAAAAGTGTTGCAAAACCAAAAGAAAATGAAAAAATGGGCAGTTCATGCTCCGATGAATTATCAACACAAATACGACTTGGTTGCAGCGGAAAAAGCGCGAGTGTTGGGGCAAAATACTGAAGCAATGGATTTGTACGATCGCGCAATTGAGGGAGCCGCAAAAAACGGTTACATTCAAGAGGAAGCATTAGCCTATGAATTAGCAGGAGAATTTTATCAATCTTTGGGTAAAGAGATAGTTTCTCAAGCATATCTGACTAAAGCCTATTATGGATATATCCATTGGGGAGCCATCGCTAAAGTTAAACACTTAGAATCAACACATCCTTTCTTAGCAGCACAGACGCGCACAATTCCAACCCCAACCCTCGATGTCACCCGCACTACCACGGGAAATACTACCAGTAGTAGTTTAGGCGATTTATTAGACTTAGCTACTTTTATTAAGTCGGCGCAAGCCATTAATGGTGAAATTGTTCTAGAAAAATTGTTGACCAAATTAATCAAAATTATTTTAGAAAATGCAGCGGCTCAAAAAGTAGTGCTGCTGCTGGTGAAAAACGAGAACCTCTGCATAGAAGCTACTGGAAGTTTCGCGGAGGATAAAGTGACACTCTTACCCTCTATTCCCGTAGAAAATAGTCAAGATGTTCCCCTGTCTGTGATTAATTACGTACACCGCAGTCAAAAGCATCTAGTTTTAGACAATGCGACTGTCGCGGAACCTTTTAACGTAGATGCCTACATTCAGAAATATCAACCCAAATCAATTCTCTGTTTGCCGATTATTTATCAATCTCAGCGGCGCGGAATCATTTATTTAGAAAATGCTTTGACAGTAGGAGCTTTTACAGCAGAGAGAGTTGAAGTATTCAAAGTGTTAATTTCTCAAGTTGCTATTGCTGTAGAAAATGCTGGTTTGTACGCGCGGGAGAAAGAAAAATCTCAACAGTTAGAAAAATCTTTCAATGAATTGCAACAGGCGCAACTGCAACTGATTCAAAGCGAAAAAATGTCTGCTCTAGGCAACTTAATTGCAGGGGTTGCTCACGAAATTAACAATCCGCTTGGTTTTATTGCGGGCAATCTTGATGCTGCTGCTGAGGCTAGCTTAGATTTGATTGATTGCTTACAACTTTACCAAGAAAAATTTCCTAATCCTGGAGATGAATTACAGGATAAAGCATCAGAGATTGATTTAGAATATTTGATTGAAGATTTGCCGAAAATGCTTTTATCTATGAAATCAGGTACAGAGCGCATCCGCAATATTAGCAAGTCTTTGCGGACTTTTTCTCGCGCTGACAGTGCGAATAAAGTGTCAGCAAATATTCATGAGGGGATCGACAGCACTTTGATGATTTTACAGTATCGTCTGAAAGCTAAAGATACTCGCCCCGCGATTAAAATTATCAAAGAATACGGAGATATCCCGTCAGTTAAATGTTATTTTGGGCAACTGAATCAGGTATTTATGAATTTGCTGGCAAATGCGATCGAGTGTTTTGACGAATTCAATCAGGGTCGCACTTACGCTGAAATTGAAGCTTTACCGAATACGATCGCCATTATCACTCATCTCTCGGAGGATAACAACAGCGTGGTGATTAAAATCAAAGATAACGGTAAAGGGATGTCATCGGAGATCAAGTCGAAAATATTTGACCATTTATTTACTACCAAAGGAGTAGGAAAAGGTACGGGTTTGGGGTTGTCTATCAGCAGGCAAATTGTCGAAGAAACCCACGGCGGTAAACTAACTTGCGAATCGGTGCTGGGAGAAGGTTCGGAATTTGCGATCGCCCTTCCTTTGAATTAAAATCATGGAACTATGGCGTGTTTTAAAACCCGGATATCCCCCCTAACCCCCCTTAATAAGGGGAGGATAAGAGCCTGCTCAAAGTCCCCTTTTTAAGGGGGATTTAGGGGGAGCGAGACTCGGCTAAAAACGGAATAACACATATATGAAAATTTGTCAATGCCTAATTATTTCTGAAAAAGTCCGCTGTTGGCAGTCTACATTCGGCAGTATGCAGTTACATTATTAGCTAAATGTAATAACTATATTTGATAGGAGTTTTTCGAGTGAACGCTGCCGAACAAGCCAAAAATATAGAAGTTGCCAGCAAAATTGCTGCGGTTGTTAATTTATTCAAGTCGGAATTCCCGGATGCAAAAGTTGATTTGAAACCTTGGATGAATGACGAGGATACCAGAGAACTTGTAGATCCAGATTCGATCGACATTGGCTTCCATTTTCCCGGTAGAAGTCGCTTGTTGCAAAGCCGCAGCATTTTGATTCAAATCCGATTTTACCAAGATCCGGTGGAAGGATATCGGCGGGCGATCGGAGTTGAGGCCGCCGGTTACGATCATAGCGGTCAGCAGTGGCACTTTTCTACTGTGGAAAATTGGAATTTTCTCGGCCTAACCGAACCTGCGGTGGAGTCGGCGCAAAAACTCAAACACTTTTGCCAGCAGATTTTTGATTTGTTTAATCAATCAATCAATCGATTTTAGATTTTAGATTTTAGATTTTAGATTTTAGATTGAAGGTCAATCGGCGATTGAAATCGGGCAACCACGGGGGGATTGCCCCTACGGAAACGAAGGTGGATTTGGTATTAGTCCCGATTGTCGCAATTGCCGATCGACTTACAGCCAACTGGATAAACAGATTTGTAAGTAGTCGATCGCTTGCCAAACAAAGTATAGCGGTGATCGCGGACTTGTTCGTACACGCGATCGCCCATCCACTTCATCCCCGGCATTGCCCGATAAGCAGCCACAAAAACCTCGCCAGCAGGCAATATCCGTCCGATTTCCTCCGCCGCATCGCTGCCCTGCCAGCGTCGTTCGGGGGTGTTGCTATCTATCAAAATCATCCCCATTTCGCAGTCTTCAGACGTAATCCCAAAGCGATTTAATTGCTCTAAATCTTGCATAAAAATATACTCAAAGTTCTGGCCTTTATCTAAATTTTCTAGTAACTGCACCAAGGTAACGCAGAGATTGCAATTGCCGTCGTAAATTACGTTATATTTCATTAGTTGACTGTTGACTGTTGACTGTTGACTACTGACTACTGACTACTGACTATTCCCTACAGGAATCTCGATCGCAAATTCCGTACCTTGACCCGGTGCAGAATCGCAATGAAGCTGCCCGCCGTGCTTTTCCACTACAATTTGATAGCTAATAGACAGCCCCAAACCAGTACCTTTACCGGGTTCTTTCGTAGTAAAAAACGGATCGAACAGCCTTTCGTGAACATCTATCGGAATCCCCGGGCCGTTGTCAGCAATCCTAATCACAATATGAGAAGGATGCCGAATCGAAGTATCAGAAACAGCAGAATCGGGTGGCATCAAAGCATCCTGTTCATATTTTACCTCCGTACAAATCCGCAGCGTCGGCGAAGGACAATAAGGAATAAGCGCCTGTTCCCCCTGCGCCCACTGTCCAGTCTCCATTGCCTCTTCCAAAGCATCAATTGCATTGCCGATAATATTCATAAATACCTGATTCAACTGTCCTGCATAACACTGTACGCGGGGCAAATTCCCGAACTCTTTGATCAGTACAATTTTAGGATGCCCTGCCGTTTCTTTCAACCTGTGTTGCAAAATCAACAAAGTGCTTTCAATCCCTTCGTGAATATCCACCTGCTTTTGTTCGGCTTCATCTAATCGCGAAAAATTCTTCAGTGACAGCACAATTTGACGAATTCGCTCTGCTCCCATTTTCATCGAATTTAAGAGGTTCGGCAAATCTTTGAGCAGAAAATTTAAATCAACATCATTTATTTCTTGTTGAATTGCCGATGTTGGTTGCGGGTATTCCTGCTGGTAAAGTTGCAGCATTTTTAGCAAGTCTTTAAAGTAATCGTCAGCGTGCATGACGTTGCCGTAAATAAAGCTAACTGGATTGTTGATTTCGTGAGCAACGCCAGCGACTAATTGCCCCAAACTTACCATTTTTTCATTTTGAACCATCATGCTTTGAGTTTTATGCACATCCCGCAGGGCTTTTGCCAATTCTTGATTTTTAGCCCTCAATTGACTTTCGGAAAGTCGCACCGCTTCTTCTGCGTGTTTGCGATCGGTAATATCTTTACGAATTGCTACATATTGATGGGGTTCGCCGTTGGTATTTAAGAAAGGTACAATGGTAGTATCCAACCAGAATAATGTGCCATCTTTAGCTTGATTTTTCATTTCTCCTCGCCAAACCTTTCCCTGGCGGATGGTTGACCAAAGCTCCTTGAAAAAATCGGCTGAGTGATAGCCAGAATTGACAAGTCTGTGGGTTTTGCCAATCAGTTCTTCTCGGGAATATTTAAAGAGTTCGCAAAATTGATCGTTGACATAGGTAATGGCTCCGAATTCGTCGGTATTCGAGACAATTGCCGATTGATCCAAAGCAAATTTTTCAAATTCCAACTCTTGGAGAGTTTGGCGCAATTCTGCTTCGGCTTGTTTGCGATCGCTAATATCGGTAATCATCCGCAACACCCCGGAAAATTCGCCCTCATCGTCGAACATCGGCGTCGCCGAGACGATCGCCCACAAGTGAGATCCGTCTTTGCGAGTAAACTTAAAATCGTGGCGTTCGCGAATGCCTTGCCGCCGGCGCTGGACGTAACTTTCTGCTATTTTCCTAGACTCGCAGTCGATAAACTCAAATAGCGATCGCCCCAGCATTTCCTCCACAGTATACCCCAGCATTTCGGCCATCATGCTGTTAGCAAAAGTCGTGATACTTTCGCTGTCAAACATCCAAACGCCCTCCGAAGCCGTCTCGACAATGCAGCGGTAATAATTCTCCCTCTCCCTGACTGTTGCCTCTGCTTGCTTGCGATCCGTAATATCAGTTTGTACCGCAATAAAACCTTCTAGTTCGCCATTTTCTTGATAAATTGGGGCGATCGAAAGCGCCACCCAATAACCCTTTCCATCCTTGCTGTAATTGTAGATTTCCTGATTAAACGGCAGGCCCGCAGCCAAAGCAGATCGCAGTTGAGCAATAGTTACCGGGTCTGTTTGAGCGCCTTGCAGTACATCACCCGGTTTTTTGCCCTGCATTTCTGCCAGCACATAACCACTAATCCGAGTAAATCCTTCATTCACCCATTCAATGCAGCCTTGAGCATCAGTAATAATCACACCATTTTGCGTTTTTTGAGCCACAATGGCCAAGCGCAACAATTCTGTTTCAGTTTTTTTGCTTTCCGTAATATCTTCAGCAATACCCAAAATGTACTTAGGCGCGCCCGATTCGTCAAACAAAGGAACTTTTTTTGTGTGCAAAATCCGCTTGCCTCGGTGCGGAAGTTCGATAGTTTGTTCGGGCAAATCTACGCCTTTTCTAGTTTCCAGCACTTCTAAATCTTGTGCTTGCAAGTAATTGGCCTGAACTGACTCCAACAAGTCAGCAGCATTGTTTAAAATCACTTCATCCCTGGAATAGCCAAACAATTCTTCGCTAGCAGTATTCCAATAAATAAATTTTTGCTCTACAGCATCTTTAATAAAGACGCTAATTGGTAGATTTTGCAGTACCGCATTCAGAAAATCTTGAGTGTTTCGCAGGTTTTCCTCAGCTCGCTTTCGTTCCGTAATATCCAAAATTACTCCGTCGAGATAAACAACCCGACACTGAGAATTTGCGATCGGCGAAACCGGCGAAACCACAGCCGACAAAAAACCCTCAATTTCCCCTTGTTCCTCTTGTTTTCCTCTATCCTCTTCCGCCTCGCAGCAAACAGCTTTGCCTTTTTCGTAAACCCAGCTAATAGCGCCGTCAGCCCGGAAAATCCGGTATTCAAGGATGTACGGAGTTCTGGTTTCTACACTTTTTTTGACAGTAGCATCCACATTTTTGCGGTCTTGAGGATGGATAATGCTGGCAAAAGAACGGACGCGATCGTTGATAAAATCCGAAGAAGGATAGCCTGATATTTCTTGAACAGCCTCGCTCAAAAACGCCATTGTGCGTGTTAATTCCTCCTCGTCCGTATACTCGCAGGTACAGCGGTAGACAGCACCAGGAATATTAGCTACTAAATTTTTATATTTTTCTTCGCTTTTTAACAAAGATGAGCCGTCTTCCTTATTGCGATCGCCGTTCTTAAATTTAGAAGAATTAGAGGAAATTTGCATGATTTTTTCACTTGTGAGTGCGGGGGCAAGTGTTAGAGTAGATTACCCTATAAAAAGTAAATTAAATTGGCGAAATAATTCGTTATAAACTAATATAGTACAAAATTAGTTCTGCGAACATTCAGAAAATTTGAGGGTGGCTAATAGGTAGAGCTAATCAAGGCTAGAGATGTAGAAAAGAGTTCGGAAACGCATTATCTAACGGATTGAACGCATTTAACGGATGGATGTTGAGGTTCGAGGGAAACAGGGAAGATTTTCCCCTTTCTCGTTTTCCCACTCCCCCTCTCTCCCCCTCTCCCCATCTCTTCCACTCCCACTCCCCCAATCTCCCCCTTCCCCACTCCCTCACTCTCGTTAGAATAAGATAAGTTTCCTTGCTACCGACCAGCCCCTCAAACAAAACACCATGACTCAACAACAACCCCGGATTTGCATTCTCGGCGGAGGCTTCGGCGGACTCTACACAGCCCTGCGCTTGAGTCAGTTACCCTTCTCCAAAACCGAAAAACCCGAAATAGTCCTAGTTGACCGCCGCGATCGATTTTTGTTCGTTCCCCTGCTGTACGAACTCCTGACCGGCGAACTCCAAACCTGGGAAATTGCCCCCCCGTTTGCCGAACTATTGGAAAACACAGGCGTGCGCTTTTGTCAAGGTACTGTCTCCGGCATCGATGTGGAGCAAAAGCGAGTGCAGTTACACGACGGGCCAGAAATTCCGTGCGATCGCCTGGTTTTAGCTTTAGGCGGCAAAACCCCTCTAGATATGGTCAAGGGTGCGGTTGAATATGCTTACTCGTTTCGCACTCTCGACGACGCCTACCGCTTAGAAGAAAGACTGCGGTTTTTAGAAGCCAGCAACACCGACAAAATTCGGGTGGCGATCGTCGGCGCCGGTTATTCGGGAGTAGAATTAGCTTGTAAATTAGCCGATCGACTCGGAGAAAAAGGTCGCGTGCGGTTAGTTGAGCAAAGCGACATGATTCTGCGGACATCACCGGAGTTTAACCGCCAAGCCGCCACCCAAGCTTTAGAAAAACGGAAAGTGTGGATCGACTTAGAAACAGCAGTAGAGGCGATCGAAGCAGACACAATATCCTTACTTTACAAAGGACAATTAGATGTTCTCCCCGTAGACATAGTGCTGTGGACAGTAGGAACTCAAGTTAGTCAAGCAGTGCGATCGCTACCCCTCAAACAAAACCAGCGCGGTCAATTAATAGTCAATCCGCAAATGCAAATTATCGACCATCCAGATATATTCGCCTTGGGAGACTTAGCTGAATGTCACGATGCAAATGGTCAAAAAGTCCCCGGAACAGCCCAAACAGCCTTCCAGCAAGCTGACTACACCGCATGGAACATTTGGGCCTCCCTGACCGGCCGCCCATTACTTCCTTTCCGCTATCAGCCCCTAGGAGAAATGATGACATTAGGAAATGACAACGCCACCCTAGCCGGTTTAGGAATTAAACTCGACGGACAACTAGCCCACATTGCTCGCCGCCTAGCCTATCTCTATCGGATGCCAACATTTGACCATCAGCTAAAAGTTGGTTTCAATTGGATTAGCAAGCCGATTCAGGATTTGCTGAAAAGTTAATGGATGCTTCTTCAAATAGATTGGCAACAGGCAAGATGCCTGTTCCACAAAAATTCAACATTCTTGTGGAACGGGCATCTTGCCCGTTCCCAAAAAATTCAACATTCATTCTTGTGGAACGGGCAAGATGCCCGTTCCCAAAAAATTCAACATTCTTGTGGAACGGGCATCTTGCCCGTTCCCAAAAAATTCAATATTCTTGTGGAATGGGCATCTTGCCCGTTCCCAAAAAATTCAATATTCTTGTGGAACGGGCATCTTGCCCGTTCCTATAGAAAATATTAGGGAAAATAAAAAATGCCAACTCCTACAATTCAACAGCAAAAAACCGAACTTCCCCCCCTGATAGAGCGAGAAATTCTCTTCGGAAATTCCGAAAAAGCTAGCCCCAGACTTTCACCAGATGGCAAGTATCTCGCCTACATTGCACCCGATGAAAACAACGTTTTGCAAGTGCAATTGCGTACCATCGGTCAAGCAGACGATCGCCAACTGACAGCAGATAAAAAACGAGGCATTCGCATCTTTTACTGGGCTTACAGCGGCGAAGAGTTAATTTACCTCCAAGATGCAGACGGTGATGAAAACTGGCATTTATATTTAGTCAATATCCAGTCAAATCTGGTTCGCGACTTGACACCATTTCAAGGTGTTCGATCTCATCTGATCGCCTTTGACCGCAAATTCCCCAATGAAATATTAGTGGGAATGAACATCCGCGATCGCAGCAAACACGACGTTTACCGCATCAACCTCAAAAATGGTGCCGTTGAATTTGACACCGACAACCCAGGTAACATCGTCGGTTGGATTGCTGACGCCCAATTCCAAGTGCGGGCGGCCACAGCCACCACTGCCGACGGCGGGTCAGAATTAGTGTTTCGGGAAACTGCAGACAAGTCTTGGGAAAGCCTGCGAACCTGGGGGCCCGATGAGGAAGGTGGTGCCCTCATGTTCTCAGAAAACGGCAAAATTCTTTACATCATCGGCAATCACGATGCTAACGCCGAACGTTCGATCGCACTCGACTTAGAAACCAAACAAGAAACCGATCTCGCCTCTGACCCAGAATACGATGTCGGCGGCATTGTCGTACACCCCACCAAGCGAGAGATTCAGGCGGTTTCCTTCTACAAGGACAAGCAAGAGTGGCAGATTTTAGACCAAAGCATAGCAGAGGATTTTGAGGATATCGGCAAATTCCGCCCCGGCGAATTCTCCATCACCAGCCGAAACCTCGCCGATACCACTTGGCTAATCGCTTACATGACAGACGACGGCCCAGTTTACCACTATGCGTTCGATCGCGCCTCCAAAACCTTCACCTTCCTGTTCAGCAACCAACCCAAACTCGAAGGTCTACCGCTATCATCAATAGAACCCATTTCTTACACCGCAAGAGATGGTTTAACCATTCACGGCTACCTGACAAAACCTGTCGGCGTCGCCACACCCGTACCGACAGTCTTGCTTGTTCACGGCGGCCCCTGGGCACGCGATACCTGGGGTTACAATCCACAAGCCCAATGGCTGGCAAACCGAGGTTACGCCGTTTTGCAAATCAATTTTCGCGGTTCCACCGGCTACGGCAAAGCCTTTCTCAATGCCGGCAATCGCGAATGGGCCGCTAAGATGCACGACGACTTGCTAGATGGCGTTAATTGGCTTGTAGAAACAGGAATTGCCCTACAGGATAAAATTGCGATTATGGGCGGTTCTTACGGTGGTTATGCTGCCTTAGCGGGATTGACTTTTAGTCCCGATGTTTTTGCCTGCGCTGTCGATATTGTCGGGCCAAGCAATTTGATTACACTGCTGCAAACTATTCCCCCTTACTGGGAACCGAGAAAAGCAAGTCTGTATCACCGCGTCGGAAATCTGGAAACAGAACCAGAATTTCTGAAATCGATCTCGCCCTTATTTTTTGTCGATCGCATCCAGAAACCTTTGCTAATCGCCCAAGGTGCTAACGACCCGCGAGTTAAATTAGCAGAAAGCGAGCAAATTGTCAATGCCATGAAGCAAGCCGGCAAACCTGTAGAATACGTGCTTTATACAGACGAAGGACACGGATTTGCGCGACCGGAAAATCGCCTGCACTTTTATGCGATCGCCGAAGAATTCCTAGCCAAATATTTAGGAGGCAGATTTGAACCTGCAGGCAACATTGCCAATCATTCTGGTGTGGTGAATCCGCAAATAACTAATTAGAAGGAAGAAGAAAAAAGGAAGAACAAAGAAGGAATTACTCAAATCTCTGTTCTCTTCTATTCTCTTCTTTTCCTCTGCGATCTCTGTGTCCTCTGTGGTTAAATCATTCCGATGCAACCGGATGTGCGATAAGTCCTCTTTCCTCTTCCCTTTTTCTTCTCAAATGACCAAAATTATTTTTCTTGATGCCGCAGGCACGCTATTTGACGTGCGCGGCAGCGTCGGCGAAGTCTACGGAAAATTTGCCCGCAGTTGGGGAGTAACTGTTTCTAACGAAGAGTTAAATGCAGCATTTTTCCAAAGTTTTGCCGACTCAAATCCGATGGCATTTCCCGGAAGAGAATTAGCCCAAATTCCCCAGCTAGAATTTGAATGGTGGCAAGCAGTTTGCGCGAACGCTTTTCAAAAAGCAGGCGTTTTCAATCAATTCTCAGACTTTCCCAAATTCTTTGTCGAACTCTACGCTCATTTTGCCACCGCCGAACCTTGGTTCGTCTATCCCGACGTATTCCCAGCATTAAATAGGTGGCAGCAACAAGGGATTAAATTAGCAGTAGTATCGAATTTCGATTCCAGAATTTATGCAGTATTAAAAGCACTAAACTTAGCTGAATATTTCACATCAGTGACAATTTCCACCGAGGTTGGTGCAGCCAAACCCGATTCTCAAATTTTTACCGCCGCTTTGCAAAAGCACAACTGCATTGCGGAGAATGTGTTGCATATCGGCGACAGCTTCAAAGCTGATTATTGTGGTGCTAAAAATGCGGGATTAAACGCAATTTGGTTGAATCGCCAACAGGAAAAAATCAATTCAGGCAAATTGCCTTTAAGTGAAACGAAAATAGAACTGTGCAGCAGTCTTGATTTTATAATCGAGGTTCTTAAATAGAGGACTTAGCGATAATGTGTAGGGTGCGTCGCTGTCAGAGATTCAATAAAAATTGGAGAGTATAGATGGCGACGCACCTTACCATAGCTTTTACATAAATTTTATGAGGTTAAGGTTAGGATTTTTATGAATTGACTTTGAGAGCTGTTTATTGAATAATATGAGTAATTTAACCGCAGAGAGCGCAGAGGGCGCAGAGGAAGAGAAGAGAAATGTGATGTGATTTTTAGATCTAATTTTTACTGGGAAGGAACTCTATGGAACCTCGACTCACTCAAACTCAGTTAGCACAGGTAGTCGCTGAAATCGACAAGTTATCGCAGCAGCGCGAGTTAGAATTGGAACCCGATCGGGTAAGAGAAATTTTACGGGAGTTGAATCTTCCTGATGAGCTTTTAGAAGATGCGATCGCCCAAATGCGCCGCCGCGAAGTCCTAGAAAAACAGCAGCGACGCAACCGCTGGATCGCGATCGCCTCGACAGCCGTTGTCATATCTGCGATCGGTATAGGTGTACTGTTCGGGCAAAATCAGCAACAAAAAACTGCTCGAGTTGTCGCAGGAGAAGACCGAATTTCCCTATCTCAAAAGGGCGGTGACAGCCTCACTCAAGTCAATCGTCAAATTAATCCCCGCATCTACTATCAGGTGACGTTGCAAAATGCTCCGATCGGCAATGAGTTGTCTCTGCAATGCGATTGGATTAATCCTAGCGGTCAAACTGTGCATCAGGCTAGGTATCAAACTCGCACGATCGATACTGCGGTTTGGAATACCCACTGCTTTTACGATCTCGGATCTGCTGCAGCCCCAGGCAAATGGGAAGTTCGGATGTCCCTGGATGGGCGCGCGATCGGCAGTGAACCTTTCACGGTGAAATAGATGGGTGCGATCGGCAAACCTTCACATTTCATAGGCTATTGGGGACTGGGCGATCGCACAAAAACGCTCAGCCGTTTAGCCCCAGACTACTTCATCCGACAGGGCAAATTATCAGAATGGGCGATCGCCTCTGCATCTGTACTCACGGGCGATCGAGTGACGCTGAATGCTTGCGGGCGCGATCGGGCGACGGATTTTCCGGGAGATGCTTGGGCGGCGGTAGAAGCCCAACAGCTAAGGCTGGGGCGCGATCCGTTTGGGCGAGTGCCGCTTTATTGGATGCAGTTGCGAGAAACGATTTGGTTTTCGACGCAAATGCAACTGCTGCTACCGCTGATTGCTTCCTCTCAAATTAGCCCGATCGCCCTACACACTTATGCTTGCTTTTCCTACGTGCCCACGCCGTTAACGCCGATCGAGCAAATTGCCTCCGTAGCAGCCGGAAGCGAGATGATTTGGGAAATTGCCGATATTAAGGATCTGCCGAAAGTGCGATCGCTGCCTTCAGCTTGGCAAGAAGCGCCCCAATTACTGCGGAGTGAAGACGAGGCGATCGCACAATTGCAAAGGCTGTTGCAACAGGCGATCGATCGACAAGTGGCCGATTTGCCGATCGACGAACCCGTAGGCGTTTTACTCTCCGGTGGCATCGATTCTTCCCTGGTGACGGCGCTGCTAGTGAAAGCAGGCTTGCAGGTGCGCGCCTATGCCCTCGATTTTGGTGTCGAAGCCTATTCCGAACTGCCCTACGCCCAACAGGTGGCGGACTTTTTCCAGATTCCGCTGATTCGGGTGGCGGCGACGGGTGATGCAGTGTTGCGCGCGATCGGGCCAACCGCCAAAGCCCTCGATTTACCCTATGGAGATGGTACGACGGCTGCGCTGTTTTTGCTCAAACAGGCGGCGGCGCAAGATGTGCGAGTTGTATTCAATGGCGAGAATGGCGATCAGCTATTTGCCGGATGGACAAACAAGCCTTTGATTGCCAACGGAGTTTACACAGCAGAACATCCCGCCGGAGGAGAAACCTTTGAACAGCAGTATTTGCGGACGTTTCAGCGATTTTATGGTTATGAAAAACAGGTTTTTTCGCCCGAAATGCTCGATCGCATCCAGTCTCACGATTTGAGCGTTTATCTGCAAGACGCGATCGATCCCGGTTGTTTGTCGAAGAGGTGTCCTTCCCTGCTAGCGAGGCTACGGCGCGCTTCGCTGATGCTCAAAGGTGCCCAAAATATTCAGCCGAGGGCAACGGCATTGGCGTTTGCTTGCGGTTTGTGGGTGCGATCGCCCTTCTGCGACCCCGACCTCACGGACTGGACGTTTCAACTCCCTGGCGAGCTGCTACTGCAAGGTGCGTGCGAAAAATACATCCTCAAAAAAGCGTCTGAACGCTGGTTGCCACCGGAAATTGTCTGGCGAGAAAAGCGCGGGATGGGTGTGCCGTTGAAGGTTTGGTATTACCGGGAGTTTTGGGCTGCGATCGGCGATCGGCTGAATCCGAATGTGTTGCGATCGCAAAATTGCTGGCAGCCCCATTTGGCCGACTCGATGTTATCGGGACAACTCGGAGTTGCAATGCGCGATCGCTATATTGGCAATAATCTCTGGTTGCTGCTGATGTGGCAGGCATGGCGAACCGAGGTTTTAGGCGAAATTCCGGTTAAGCGATCGCTGGATCATGTGTTTTGGTTGCCACCGGCGATCGGACAACGCATTTGGAAATATCGAAGGAGGTTGACAGTTGACTGTTGACTGTTGACTGTTGACTGTTGATATGGGCGGGGCGGGTTTATAAATTTGTTGGCTTTGAAGTTGAGAATACTGGTGAACCCGCCCCTACAAGATATGGAATTATATCAGACAGATCCCTCGGACTTGATATAACCCGTTACATCCGTTAAATCCCGTACATTCCTCGTTGCCGAACTTCTTCTATATGACTGAATCTTTGCTACAAAATGAAACCAAAACACATTCGCCGCCGTTCTCCGAAGCAATGGCCCAGCGACTTTTGTCAACTTATGGTTCGCCTTTATATGTGTATCAGGCCGATATCCTCCGTCAAACCCTTGACGATATTACGCGATCGATCGACTATCCGCACGTTCAGTTTCATTTTGCTAGCGTCACCAACGGCAATATTGCTCTGTTGCAATTGATTCAGCAGGCTGGTTGGGGGCTACACGCGAATACACCGGGGGATGTTTTTTTGGGACTGAAAGCGGGTTTTACGAGCGATCGCATTGTCTACACCGGCAGTAACCTCAACAGGGCTGATATTCAGCAATTGATCGAGTGGAAGATTGAGCGATTTAACTTCGATTGTCTGTCCCAACTCCAAGATTTTTGCGAATATTCCGGGAGTCAACCGCGATCGATCCGTGCCGAAATTGGACTGCGCCTCAACTCACCGGAATTGACGGGAGACAGTCGGATTGGAGTACGTGCCGCCGAATTCGGGAAAGCCAAGGAAATCGCGCAGCCGCAGGGGTTGAGGATTACCGGATTGCATTTTTATCGGGGGACTGGAACTAACGCCACGAGTGCTTTTACGCAGGCGATCGATCGCCTAATTGCGATCGCCCAACTGTTGCCCCATTGGCGAACCCTCGATTTTGGCGGTGGTTTTGGCTATCCCTATCGAGGTGGTGCGGTGTTTGACTGGCGGGAGTTTGGTGCGGCGATAACTGAACGATTGAGTGCGCTATCTCGCCCGATCGAGTTGGTGATTGAACCGGGACGATCGGCGATCGCAGGTTGCGGTATTTTGCTAGCAAAAGTTGTGTCTGTGAAGTGGTTGGGATCTCGGCAAATAGTCGGTGTCGATACCACTGTATCAAATCTTTCGGTGCCTGCGGTACACGGGGGCTATCGGGCGATCGCAACTTGGGAAACCGGCGATGTATCGCGACATGAAACGGATATTTGCGGCAACACGACTTATTCGCGGGATTATTTGGGGCGCAACTGTTGGCTACCGAAACTCAAAATTGGAGATACGATCGCGATTTTGGATAGCGGGGCTTACGGCTATGCGATGTCGTCGCATTTTCTGCACCGCCCCCGCCCTGCTGAGGTGTTGATTGATGCTAAGGGCGATCGATTAATTCGACAGCGAGAAGACTATTCTATCTTGTTAAACGGGCAAGTATTTTAAACCTGAGATGTTACACCATTGTCAGCAACAGGCAAGATGCCTGTTGCTGACAATGGTGTAACATCTCGGTTGTAACGAAGTTATCTCTCTTCACTTCCTCTGCGCCCTCTGCGGCCTCTGCGGTAAAATCATTCCAAAACAACCGTCAACGATATAAATCCATTAAATCAATCAGGAGTAACCGAAATGGGAATGAAATGCGTCCAGTGTAATACCGATAACAATTTGCGCGATCGTACAAGCAACTCAGGTCGCTGTAAACAGTGCAACCATCCGTTTGTCTTTGAACCCACTACCGTCACTGATAAAAAGTTGGCTTTCACCGATCCGTTTTTCAAAAAGGCGATCGAGAATATTTCCAGCCAAAATATGTTGTTTTTTACGCACAAACAGTTTTTGTATTTTATTGACCAAAAGCTTAAATCTCGCGCACCCGAAATCAGTTGGATTTTGACCTACTTCTTTTTTAGCGTATTTGCGGGAACCTTCTGCCTTACCTTCGCTATTGCTATTTTTCCCTCACAATTCGCAGTTATTATTACCTTCGCTCTCTACAATTTGATTTGGATATGGCTATTTTTTCACGACAGTAAATCTCCTGAGCAAGGTATTCGCGGCAGAAGAAATAATGCTAAAAACCTCCAGATTTTAGGGGGAATTATTTTAGTGCTGGGCATTTCAGGAAGCCTAATATTTGATTATTCTTCAGGATACATCGTAGCGATTACACTAGGGCTATTTTCCTACTGGCTCGGCATTTCACAAAAAAAACGCCCACAGATAACTGGTGAAGGATTTCTTGTCAATCAAGCGCAGAGTGATAAATGGCTGCGAGACTGGCAAACAGTAAACGGCACATTAGAAAAACTGCTCCCTGCGCCTCGTCAAGAAGCTTTACCCGCCAGCATCGATCGCGAAGTTAGCGCCTACAGTTTCGATCGCGCAATCATCTGTGACAGTGACGAAATAGCTCAATTCCTCATTGCCAACAACGTCCATTTTGAAAACAACTGCGCGATTCTTAGTATTAGTGGCTATCCCCAAAGCATCTTCAGTACCGTGATTGAAATGCTGCGGCGCAATACCGATTTAAAAGTCTATGCACTGCACAATGCGAGCCCTGCTGGAGTTGGCTTGGTACATCAACTGCGAACTAATCCAAACTGGTTTGCGAATCAACAGGTGACAATTTTTGATTTGGGAATTTCTCCCCGTCAAATCTTAGCATCCCGCGATATGTTTGTGCAGCAATCTCAAACAATCGCACAAACAGCCCGTCAATTACCCGACGCTGTAAGGCAAAGTTTAACAGCAGAAGAACTAGCATGGCTGGATGCAGGCAATTTTGTGGAATTGGAATCGTTTACGCCGCAGCGGTTGTTGCGCGTGGTGAATTATGGACTTGCTCAGAGTGGCGATCCGCAGGGTAACGAGGGCTTAATATTAGTGGATGATAATGTTGGATACGGCGGCGGCTATGTGTTTGTCTCCGATAGTTTTGGTTAGGGCGTGTTTTCAAACTTGATATTAGACTTATTAATAATAAGCTTAAAAAGTCTTGAAACTTAGTCTGAATAATATTTTTAGCGCTCTTTTGTTAAACTCCTAAAAAGCTTATCTTGGTAAGGGCTTCAGCGATTTTAAAATGAGGAGCAAAAAAGCTGAGATTAACTCGGTGAGTAAAGGTTTCAGATTTTTTAATTTCCCCCCGTGGGGGGAAGTTGAGTTTAAATTGTGTGAAATTTGCCTTCAACTTTCTCTCGTCTGGTTTTGTTTGTGTAGGCGCGGTTTCTAACCGCCCGGACTTGTAACCGCCTGGACTTATTTAAGTCGTATACTCCGCATTAATCTTCACGTAGTCGTAACTCAAATCGCATCCCCAAGCTTTCGCAAAACCGCTGCCATCCCCCACACTAACCTGAATTAAAACCGTATCAGCCTTCAAATATTCCCCCTCCGCAGCCGCTTTCATATAATTACTTGCTGCAGCGCGATCGAACTCTTTAGGTTGTCCGTTTTCCATCATCAAAAAATCCCCCAATTGAATCCGCAAATTCTCTTGATCGAAAGGTACACCAGCGCGCCCAGCCGCCGCCGCAATTCTGCCCCAATTCGGATCGCGTCCGAAAATAGCAGCTTTCACCAAGGAAGAACCGACAATTGTTTTGGCAATTTTACTCGCAGAAACTTCATCTAGCGCGCCACTAACTTGCACTTCCACCAAACAAGTTGCACCTTCGCCGTCACGGGCGATCGCCTTTGCTAAATGCACGCAAACTTCTGTCAGCATCGCTTCTAATTTTTCAGCATCTGCCCCCATTTCTGTAATTGCGGGCGTGCGGGATTGACCGTTTGCCAAAGCAATTAGCGAGTCGTTGGTACTGGTATCGCCGTCAACAGTAATTTGATTGAAACTTCTGTTAGCCGCCCGACTCACCATTTCTTGCCACAAATGCGATGACACTGCTGCATCGCAAGTTACAAATGCCAGCATTGTTGCCATATTCGGGTGAATCATTCCCGAACCTTTGCAAATGCCGCCGATGCGGACGGGCCGATCGCCAAACATTGTTTCCAGGGCGATCGTTTTCGGCACTAAATCAGTCGTACAAATAGCCTTAGCCGCCGCATCGGAACCAGTTTCCGATGCCTCAGCAACTAATCGGGGAATTCCCGCCCTCAGCGGCTCCATTTTTATCCGCTGTCCGATGACGCCAGTGGAGGCCAAAAGAATTGATTCTGGAGGAATATTCAGCGCTTCTCCCAACAATTTGGCACTTTCGAGGGCATCTGCCAAACCTTGTTCGCCAGTAGCAGCATTAGCTTGTCCCGCATTGCACAAAATTGCTTTCGCGCTGGGTTTAGCTTGCAAACGCTGGCGGCAGTAGTCCACACAAGCGGCCCGGACAGTGGAAGTTGTGAAGACTCCGGCGGCGATCGCGTCTACCTCTGACAAAATTAAACTTAAATCTGGCAAGCCTGAAGGCTTCAAGCCCGCTGTAATTCCCGATGCTCTATACCCTCTCGGTGCTGTAACTCCGCCGTCAATTTCTTTCCAGTCCGACATGATGACCTCCCTAGTAGCCTTCAATCTGCTGAAAGGGGATTATACCATTTTAGATTTTAGATTTTAGATTTTAGATTTTAGACTTCGGCGTGAGCGCTCAGTCAAACGATTTTAGATTTTAGATTTTAGATTTTAGATTCTTTTGAACCCAATTTCCCATTCCCCATTCCCCATTCCCCATTCCCCATTCCCCATAAAACTAATCGCGGCTTCCAATCTAGAGTTAGAACTCAAGAAGAAGTCGCGACGGTTTTGTAATGAACATTATTAATTTTTAGCTGGCCAACAACAAACTCGATTAAACTATCTCGCCGTTGAAAAAAGGAGTTATTTGCGATCGATACTCGCTGGAGAACCAGCATCTAAACCAACTTCAGCAGCCACACGGCTCAGCATGGATTCCTGACGGTTTTTGACGACGTGTTGATGGCGCATCATCAGGTTGCGGGCTTGTTCTTGAGTTGACTTGACACTCCCTAGCCTAAAGGCGTAGGGATGCTTAATTCATCGACTGACCTTTAAGCACTATGTCCTTTCGGCAATCTTTAAACTTTTCAACCGTGCAATTACACCAATTGACGAGCCTAATTCACAGCAACCCCAGAGGGTCTATCTCCAAAAGCGTACTAGGATACGAACCTAGAGTTCGGGTATGCCCTACCCTACTTAATTGATTTAAACCAAATGATGTATTTTCTGGTACAGAGAATGCGTTGATTCTCTCGCTGTTTTAAGTGTTTTCGCAGCACTGTGCCCAATTTTTACACCTAAAAGTGTGTCTTAACAGTTTCACGATGGTGATGGAGTTTAACCTTGGCACATCCATCTTAATACAAAGCCGTCCTACAAGGAGGGGGTTTTAGACCCAATTTCTTGATAACTGCGTAGGCAATTGTCGAAATTGAGTTTGCCCTAGCTCATAGTGGCGTTGCTGCGATCGTAACTGGCTTGAAAGCTGGGCTGCGGTTTGCCTTGAATGTGACCCCAGTAGTGCGTATCTTCCATCCCGACTTCGGTGGCGGTGCGGTTGAGCATGGATTGCTGGCGGTTCTTCACCAGTTGGTGGTGGCGCATCATCAGAGAGCGAGCTTGATTTTCAGTAGACATATGCGGTTCCTCCGTATTCTTTAGATTAATGTTGGGCTGGTTTTTTCTTCTCTTCTATCACTATAACAGACAATTCTGTATCTAAAGCTACCAAATTAAAATTGTCACAAAACTTTACAATTGGGCTATGGGGCGAGAATCTCGATCGAGGTTGCAGGGAGTGCGATCGAGCTTTGGCTGGTGGATTCAGGCCCAACCTCAAGCAGCAGTTGGCAAAATTTGACAATATTCATCTGGTCAGAGCCACATTTTAGCGGCTACCTAATTGCCAAGGGCAAAAATAACTTTATAGTTTGGTTCAAAGTTATAGATGCATAATTTTGTCTCTCAAGGGAGTAGAATTTGCTTGAGTTAACCGTAAATTTAATAAGTAGCTAAGTAGGTAGGCGCTGTAAAACACAATTATGTCAAGGATTGTAAAGTATCCTTAGCCCTAAGCGTGGCTAAGTTAGCCATGTTTACATATTGTTACATAGCTCGGTTTAATCCCGCTTACCAACTTAAATCATTATTATTGAGTTGTTTAATTAATTTTGTTTAGGTACTTAATACAACTACTAACAATTAATTATTACAGTACAACTTATTTTAATGAATGGTTTATTGGGGTAATTCAGGAAATTGAGGTGGAAACTTACCCTGCCACCAAAAATGGGGTTTTTCTCCATTGGGAAAAGCTCCAACTCTCATCTGAGATGCTTTAGAATTAGCAGTTAATGGGGTTGGGTTACTGATCGGAGATTTTAAGTAAAAATTCCCTTCTTCTGGATTAATAAATTGAGGTTCTTCTCTGACAGCAGCATTTCCATTCGTTCCATAGATATTCGCATAGTTATCAGGAAGCCATCCAGCAGAAATCGGACTGGTTGTGTTATTTTCTCCAAAGATTAAGTTCTGGCTAATCTCAATATCTTTTTGACGAAAAATCTTTTCGATGTCAGAGTTAGCCGCTAAATAGCGATCGCTATAACCGATTTGAAATCCCCTATTCTTGCTAAAAATATTATTCTTGATTTCAACATTTTGAAGATTATTAGAAAATAAATATAACCCTCCAGTAATCCAAAAAAAGCTTTCTCCTGGGTTCGGTTTACCATAACCATTATGATGAACCGTATTATTATAAATTTTAATATTATGCCGTAACCCATCATTTCCCCATCGGGCAAAGAGAATTCCGGTTCCCCAGTTATCATAAATTAAGTTATGGTGAAATCGAATATTTTTTGCTTCTGAACCTCCTTCTACTGCTAAAGCAAATCCTGCCCCATTACAATCATGAACAACATTATTAAAGACATCAACATCTTCTAAGACTCCAAACCAACTATCAACATATAATCCTTGTCGTGCCATGTGGTGAATATAGTTATGATGGACGGTTCCATATTTACTTTTTTCTTTAACATCAATCCCTTCTTTTTTACCATCCTTAACTAAGTTATAAGCAACTTCAAAATTTTTAACCCCACCGATTGAAATTGCTTCATGGGGAGCTTCTGAAAAATCATTTAAAAAGTCAGCCATCTTCAGATCGTTTGCATTAATAACCGTATTTCCCATTACTTTATAGTGATCGCCCCACCAAACACCAATACCAGGAGAAAACGTATTTTCTGTTTTATTATTATAAAGGTTAATAAAATGGCTGTTTCTAACTGTAATCCCCGAATTATGAGAATTAATAACTTCTAAATCTTCTACTTGAATATAACTAACATTTTGTAACAAAAATGCACCTTGATCGTGAGGATAATGGGATTTCTTACCAGAGGGAGGCTCTACTTTAACTGCATCCGCATCAATAATAACCCGTTCTTCAGGATAGGCTCGATAAGTAATCCAAGCCTTTTCTGTCCCTGAATTTTTAGCTTGAATTTGTTCGGTGAGGCGATAATTTCCAGCCCGAATATAAACTGTTTCACCCGCTTTTAATACCGACGCTGCGTGATTAATTGTTGACCAAGGATGCTCAAGTGAACCGTTATTTGTATCACTGCCCTTTGGTGCAACATAAAAAACATGAGGAGGGATTTGTGCTAAATTTCGCGATGTCCAGCACTCGCCACTAATTGCCCATAGAAATCCTGCTAATACTAACGTGATGAACCTATGAACGGTTTTTCTCATCATGAAATTTTATTAGGTAGCATTTAATCCTCACTGTTTCAAGATTAAAGCACTTTCGTAATTTTGTAAATCTAGTAAGTAGGTAGGCGCTGTAAAACACACTTATATTAAGGATTGTAAAGTATCCTTATCCCTAAGCGTGGCTAAGTTAGCCCTGTTTACATATTTTTACATAGCTCGGTTTAATCCCGCTTACCTACCTATAATTTCAATTAACATCAAGCCCCGCCCTTAAAAAACTATGCTGTACCCACAATTCCAGAGCTCCCCCTAGCCTCTTTTTCAGGAGGATGCCAGGGGGAGCGGAAGGCTCTGACGTTAGTTTTTCAAGGTGTGCGTACAGCGTAGCCCTTAAGAAAGGCGTGCCGGGGCCGAGGAATAAGCGGCCCTAATCGTCAAACAGTAGACTGCTACTACATAAGACGTTAAGTTGACACGATCGCTACTCGGCGACTTCAGCTTCAGCTTCCGCTTCCGGTGCATCTGGCACATCTTGCTTGATTGTCAAATAGCGAATCACTTCTTCGCTCAGACGCATCGCGCGCTCCAGGGTAAAAATTGCAGCGCCCGGAGCTGTATAGTTCATTTGAACGTATACTCCGTCCCGGTGCTTGCCGATTTCGTAAGCCAAACGGCGCTTGCCGCGGTGCTGAGTTTCGATGTTTTCAGCACCTTGATCGCGCAAAATAGTTTGATATTTAGCGATCGCCTGGTCTGTCATTTCCTCACCCAAATCAGGGCGCAGAATGTACATAGTTTCGTAAATAAACGGTTTCATGGCAATAATCCCCTTATGGACAACAAGGCTTCTCACGAAGCAAGGACTTATTATCATATCCCAACCATGAACAATCTCAAAACTAAAAAACCAAATTCCCCAAACAACACTCCCTCGCCGTGGAGCACCCTGTGGACGTACAGCCTCATGAGCGCGATCGCACTTTTAATGCTATTTCCCTTGCTGTGGCTGCTCAGTACCTCCCTCAAATCCCCCAACGAAAACATCTTTCAATTTCCCCCGCAACTGTGGCCACAACAGCCAACCCTCGAAAACTTCATCAAAGTTTGGCAAACCAACCCCTTCGGCCGCTACCTGTTCAACAGCACCCTAATTGCTGGCCTCACGGTTAGCATCAACGTCCTCTTTTGCGCCCTCGCCGCTTACCCCTTAGCCCGACTCAACTTTCGCGGCCGCGAAGCCATCTTAATCACGATCGTTTCCACAATCATGATTCCCTTCCAAATAGTCATGATTCCCCTATACATATTGACTGTACAACTCGGACTAAAAAATAGTTATTTAGGCGTAATCTTTCCCGGACTAGCCTCAGCCTTCGGCATATTTTTATTACGACAAGCATTTCTAGCAGTTCCCAAAGAACTAGAAGAAGCCGCCCGCATCGACGGCTGCAGCGAATTAGGCATTTGGTGGCACGTCATGATTCCGGCAATTAAGCCAGCTTTAGTCACCCTAGGAATTTTCGTATTTATCGGTTCTTGGAGCGACTTTCTGTGGCCACTGCTAGTTTTAGACAGGCCGGAATATTACACTTTACCTTTAGGTGTAGCCAATTTAGCCGGGACATTTTCCTTAGATTGGCGTTTAGTTGCGGCGGGTTCGATTATTTCTATTGTTCCAGTTTTAGGACTATTTTTGCTTTTGCAAAAATACATTGTGCCAACAGAAACTGCTGCTGGAGTCAAGGGATAGAATCAAGATAAACAATCGGCATTTATCCGCGTTCATTTGCGGTTGAAAATTAAAATCTTTTGAACTCACAACTCACAAAAATTACCGCATATTCGGTGGTTCATGAAGTACACGATCGGCTATATTATGTGGTGTTAGTCCGTAGGGTGCGGATCTGCTTCATATTTGATAAAGATTGCAGATTGACGGGTGTATCCGCACCTTACTCGCGTCTCTCTTCTTGTGTGTACCACATATACATGGAATATGCTGTATTTGTGATGTAGGAACAGCCAGCAATCTGCTGGATTGTTTACTACGCTGGGGTTGTAGATACTATCATCGCTTTTGCAAATGCGATCGATGCCGAAGACTGGCAAAAATTGCGATCGCACCTAGCCGGCGAAAGAGATATCGACTCTTCGGAATTTTGAGGAATCAAACAAACTATGGTAATTGTCAGCGACAATCCTGAAGTGCATGGCGATTTGCCCCGCAAACCGCAATAAAATCTCATTCACAACTGAAATGCGAACTGATTTTTCCTAACTAAAAATTTTCGCCTACCTGGGAGTAAAAACTGCACTAGGGTAAGCAATCCGCTTGTGATTGAACTGTTCCCAAACTCGCACAAAAATCTCCGCAATTAGAGACATATCCTCCCGCGTTAAATCCGAATCAATCAACTGATTATCCTGCCAGCGAGCCCTCAAAATCTTATTAACCATATTCAAAGCCTCTTCATGAGTAGCATCCTTGAGCGATCGCAAAGCAGCCTCGCAAGAATCCGCCAGCATCAAAATCCCGGTTTCCCGCGACTGCGGAATCGGCCCATCGTAGCGAAAATCCTCCTCCCTCACTTGGCGACTTGCGATTGTTAACTTTGAATTATCCGCATCTGGCAAAACAAGCTTTAAATCTTCTATTTCTTTGGCAGCAATTTGCTGCGCCTGGTGGTAGAAGTAAGCAATTAACATTTTACCTTGGTGTTCGGGAATAAACGCCTGAATTGCCTTCGGCAATCGATGCTTTCGCGCCATCACCAAACCCTCGGTAACGTGCTTTTTAATAATCTCCGCGCTCGCCCAAGGGTCATTAATTTCATCGTGCTTGTTGGCCCCGCCCATTTGATTTTCACAAAATCCCAGCGGGTCGTGCATTTTTCCAATATCGTGGTATAATGTCCCAGTCCTAACCAGCTCAACATTGCAGCCGAGTTCTCGGGCCGCAGCCTCTGCCAAACTCGCCACAAACAGCGTGTGCTGAAAAGTCCCAGGAGCCTCGGCAGCCAACCTCTTCAACAGCGGGCGGTTGGGATTGGCAAGTTCCGCCAGCCGGATCGGCGTAATCAAGTCAAAAACGTGTTCCAAATAAGGGCTGATGCCGATCGCCACAACGCTCCAAGCCAAACCGGCCAAACTTTGCGCGCCCACCGTACCGAGTACGACGTACCAAATTGCACCGGCAGCCGCGCTGGCAATCAAAGTCCCCACCAGATAAACGCTGCCCTGAGCCAAGCCGACAGCTACGCCCAAAAGAGCCAATTCCTCGCGCGATCGCAGCCGCCCGGCCATAAAAGCGCCCAGCAATCCGCCCGCCCCGCTAGCCACCAAATGAATCAAGTCCACATTTAAGCCAATGGGCAGCAGCGCCGACAGCAGCCCCACCACAGTGACTCCCACCGCCGAACCGTAGAAGCCGCCCGCTAAAATCCCGATCGCGGGCAAACTCGTCCAAGGCAGCCCCAAACTCACCAGCACTGGCGCGCTCAAAGTCAGCAGCAGCAATAGCAAATGATCTCTGCGGCGCAAGCGGTAGTGCCTTTCCACCAGCAGTACGATCGCAATTGCCCCCGCGACTAAACAAACAAAACCCGTCAGCCCCAGCCAATTCACCCCCCGTCGGCTCAAACCAAAATAGTCCAGCAACACGAAATCTTGCTGCGATATCTCTTGTCCTTGTGCAACAATTATCTCGCCCCGATCTACTGCGATCATCACCGGTTTCACCTTTTGCGCCGCTAATTCAGCTAGCTGTTTGGTTTCCTCCCGATCTCTCACCAGATTTGGCTGCAAAATCGCTGTTAAACCCTCCACCGCCAAACCTTGGGACTCTAACGGCACTTCATCAGCCACTTGCAGGTTCACGGCTTCTTGTAAAATCTCTTTGGGCAACCCCTGCGGGATACCTTGAGCCACCATTCTTTTTGCCGCCCGACTCATACCGGTTTGGGTTTTCTGCCAAGCTGCTTCGGACAAATCAAACAGCGAAGTATCGTAAATCTGGGGCAGCCCCAAAACCGACGGTTTTCCCAGCGCCTCCACAGCATTGAGATAGCGCTCGCGAGCAGAGGAAATACTGTCTGTCAGGCTTTGAAATTCTGCTGCCCTGACCGATCGGCTGTAAGCTTGCAGTTGAGCGATAGCATCTTGCTGAGACTTGTTATCTGTTGCCGCAGCAATTGCCGGGGAATCCAAACTCAATCGCTCGGAAGTTGCACTTTTGTCACCCGCTTGCGCCAAAATCCAGCGCCACTCCCACTCAGGACAGCTCCGCAAGTAAACCTGAACAGCAAGTGAGAGGGCCGAGGTACTCGCAAACGGAAACGGGCCTACCGCCTCCCGTAGATCGCTCCCATGCTGCAAAAATTGTTGCAATTCTTGATAAATTTGTCGATCGACCGCCGAATCCAGCATTAATATAGCTACAGCCCCTATCCGCGCTGCTTTCCGCTGTTCTTCAGTAGTTTTGTAATCCGGGACGCTAGCAGTAGCAGGAGCCTTAATCGTCTGAGGAGCTTTCGTCCCCACATCCAGTTTCGGCTGGTTGTAGAAGCGGTGGCCCAGAGTGCTGCTTAGGGAAACTACCGCTATCAGCGCCAACATAGGGGAACGAGCTTGATTTTTGAGGCTTGATTTGGAGGTTTTACTTGTAAATTTAGTAGTAAAAGTCTCGGGAAGAAGCCATTTCTGGCGCGACAAACGGCTCAGGAGAGGCCCGCCAGCGCGTGAGGTATCTGCTTTGCTGCCATTTTGCACTTTAGCAATGTGTTGGCGCAGTGAGCGCGCAGCCCCTAGCTGCTCAATCTGTCGCATCAATGAGGAGAGCGTATTCATTTGTGTCGAAGATATATCACTGTTATCCAGCAGCTTTGTCAGAATTTCTGACTATGCATCTTGATTGATTTTATCCGAACTACCCATATTCTCGTTGAAACCCGGTTTTGTGGGGCAGGCGCGTCCGATTTAATTTTTCACTTTTTAATCTTTAATTGGCGCTCTCCTTCCACTTTGGCTTTTGACTTGTTAGTTGCTGGTTTCCCCTTACTGTTAAAAGCTTTAACCTTTATATTTTACGAGGTCTAATGACATAAGGTGCAGCCACCGATCGGGCTAGCACAGCAGAATCGACTCCGGCATCGGGCCTGTAAACGCCTGCCCAAACAGCAAACAGGTTATTTGCTAACTCTACAATTTTTACATCGCTGCCAGTTCCCCAGAGCAAAGGTTCTCGGCCCTCGGCTAGCTGCTGCGAATTAACCTGAGCCGAAGATACCTGTCGCCATTCTACAGGAATCGCAGCAACGCCGTTATACGCTCCAGACAAAGCTCCCGTCAAAGCGCAGGTTATTTGTCCGGCTATACCACAGCGGGCAGCACGCACCACTGACAAGCGCAAGTCTTCTGGGGTGTTCAAAAAGCAGTAGAAAGCTAAGGCAATGGGAATGAAATTTCCTGGGTTGACAATTGACTCGGTTTGTAATTTTTTTTCACCTTCGCCCTGTCTTTCTCGCAAAGCTGTGGCGCTTTTGCACAGATAAGTGGCGGCTGTTTCTAAATCGGCTCCCTTTTCTAGTAGTATTTGCACTTGCAGCAGCAGCTCTGTTAAGGCATTCTCTGTTTTCAGGTAGGCAAGTGTTTGCTCGATCGCCGTCGCGGGGTCAAGTCTTTCTTTGAGAGAGCGGGCGATCGTATATGCTACTGCTAAAATTGCTGTTTCCCATTCTGGCGGGTTTTCGTTGTGCCAAACCTCTATCGCCAGCATGATTTTTTCTCGCAATTTGGCTTTATTTTCGTGAAAAAACATCGCCGATGGCAGCGCAGCAAGGGCAGCTTCACCAGGGTTAAGTAAGGTTGGAAACTCACTGTTGCGGGGATGGTAGATTTCCGACTTGGCAAATGCTTCCCAAGTATCGCGCCAATCTTTTAAATTTAAACCCCTACACCGAATTAAACTTTGAGCACACGCTACCGCAAGTGTCCCGGATGCGGATGAGTCTTTGCCACTTGGGATTTTACTGTTGACAGAATTCAACGCCAATGTTGCGCCACTTACGGTCAATTGTTGGTGTTTCGTCAGTTGTAAAATCGGCTGCAAGTCTTCTGTTTGGGGGGGAATACCGACGAGTTGCCTCTGGTATTGCAGGCCTAGAGAGTCTCCTAAAACTGCCCCCAGGATGGTTCCTTGAAACTTGCTCAACAGGGAATGCCGCATTTGAATTTAACTCAAGTTGTTATTGACATACTCCCCGGCTTAAAAGCGCGGGGATTCTTAACACTTCATTGACCGATACTACCGAAGTAGTTTTACGAGCGTCTCCATGTTCATTTAGAGTCGTGGCAATGCCCTATCCCGACTTTATTTATATTTTTGGCGGCGTTCTCATCTCTGTCTTGGTTAGTACCGCAATTGAGGCAGAGTATATAACGCACAGAGAGGTCTATTTTCCCCCACTTAAACCCGCAATCTGAGCAAACTTGGCTGGTAGGTTCCCAGCGACTAATTACTTTGAACTCTCTGCCATACTTCCCACATTTTCCATCGCACAAAGCCCTAAACTCACCCCAACCTTGCTGACTAATTGCCCTTGATAGCTTCCTATTTTTTACCATTCCTGCTACATTCAAATCTTCTAAAATGACAAGTTGATTATCCTTAGCCAAGTTAGTTGATAGTTTGTGCAAAAAATCTTTTCTAGTGTCAGCAATTCGGTTGTGCAGTCTAGCTATTTGCAGTCGGGTTTTATTCCGCCGTTTAGAGTCGAGTTTTTGACGGGAAAGTTTACGCTGTAATCTGCGAATTTTGCGATCTAACACTTTGTAGTCAGGGCTTACAGCTTTAGTCCCGTCACTCATTACAGCGAAGGTTTTAATGCCCAAATCAATGCCGACGCTGTGGTTCTTAGCTTCGACTTCTTCGGGATCATCCTCTACTACAAAGCTGATGAAATACCGATCTGCACAATCCTTGATTATAGTTAAAGAGCTTGGATGGTCTGGCAATTCCCTAGACCAAATCAGCTTAACTCTGCCAATCTTTGCAAGGTAAACATAATCATCCCTCAACGAAAAACCGTTTTTGGTTAGTTTGGCGGATTGGCTGTTTGTCTTTTTTTTGAACTTTGGATAGCCGACTTTTTTTCCGTTACGTTTTCCTTTACAAGAATCCAAGAAATTCTTAAAAGCTGTTTCCAAATCAGAGACAGATTGTTGGAGGCAAATCGCCGACACTTCTCCCAACCATGCTCTCTCCTCAGTCTTTTTTGCCTGAGTTATTACAATTTTTTGCAGGTCTGCACAGCTAGGTTTTTTGGCAGAGTTTTTGCAAATTCTTAGGGCATCATTCCAGACTACTCTAGTACAACCAAACAATTTAGCTAAGCTAATTTTTTGTTCCGTACTAGGAGATAATCTGTATCGATACCGCGCTTTCATGCCTCTCTCTCCTGTGTTATTCTTATTATACTATACCACAACATCTGAGAAAATTAGGACAATTAAGAAATTAAAACCGTCCTATAAGGACGGGGCTTTAAACCCCGTTCTTTGGTAATTGGTAATTGGTAATTGGTAATTTAGAGTTCTTCCTGGTTTGCTTCTTTGCCTAACTCTTGTGATTAATTTGAATTCAACCCAAACATATAAGGGCTGGTTTTCCATCTAAAACCTGCCCTCATCCGATCGCTACCATCGGTAATTTTTTAATTTTTAATCAGGTAACTAACTAGAGCTTGCAGCCCCAGCCGATAACTTTCTGGGCCAAAACCGCTGATTTGTCCGATCGCCACCGCTGCGATAAAGGAGTGGTGCCGAAAAGCTTCCCGCCGGTAAATATTGCTCAGATGAACTTCTACCGCCGGGATATTCACCGCGGCGATCGCGTCTCTAATTGCCACACTCGTATGAGTATAAGCTCCAGCATTAATCAATAAGCCTTGGTGCTGCCCTAACATCGAGTGAATTGCATCCACCAATACCCCTTCATGATTCGACTGCTGAATTGAGACTTGCACCTGGAGGGCTTGCGCTTCTCGTTCTAGCAACTTGTTGATATCATTTAAAGTCGCAGAACCATAAACTCCAGGTTCTCGCTGACCCAATAGATTCAGATTAGGGCCGTGAAGTACCAGGATATTTAACAATTTTAAAATTTCCCGCGCAACAAAATTTAAGAGAGTTTTGACATGGTATTTAAAACCAGTCAACCACCTCAAAGGTCAAACCTTAAACATCAAACTTCTAATTCAGTCCCGACTACCTGCGATTCCTCGGTTGGTTGACAGGAATACGAATCGGTTCTAGTTCCGGTTGAGCTTCAGGATTCAGCAATCCTTCTATCAGCTTGCGAACCCATTCTTTAATTTGTTCCAGCACCTTTTCAATGTCTTCCATTGAACGGATAGCTCCTTTTTTTATAGTCTAGATTGCTAAACCGACGGCTAAATATCTGAAAATAAGCAAGCACGACTTTGAAACCAAAGGTCAAACTTGCTTTCTCGCTTGCTGGTTATTTTCAGCAATGGAGAGATTCAGTATCTTGGCCAATCAGTCCTATCTTATTATCATAACGAATCTTTACAGATAATCAAGAGGCAAAAGGAAAATTGCCGAATTATATCGGAGTAGAGAGTGTTAAATAAAGCTTAAGCTTACGGTTGACTGTTGACAATTGACCAATCGTAGGATTTTTTCTACACTTTTGCCAACAATAATGTACGCCGGAGTCGATCGAGCGCCGTACAGCTACTCAAATTCCGAATCCACTCGCGGCCTCTGGCATCGCCAAAACGGTATTCAAAACTTTCTGCGGATCCGTCGGGCCCCGCTAAACCGACATAAACCAGTCCGACAGGTTTACCGTCGGTGCCGCCTCCTGGCCCGGCGATGCCTGTAATGCTCAACCCCCAATTGGTATTGAGGCTGGCGCGAACTCCCGCAGCCATTTGTTTTGCCACTTGGTGGCTGACTGCCCCCAATTCGGCTAAATCTTGGGGATTAACACCTAATAATCCTTCCTTAATCCGATTGTCGTAAGAAATAATCCCGCCTAAAAAGTAGCTCGAACTGCCGGGAACACCTGTCAGCATCGCCCCCAATCCTCCTCCCGTGCAGGATTCAGCCACGCTGAGAGTTTGCCCCGCATCCAGCAACAATTGGCCCACAGTCGAAGCGAGGGTATCGCTATCAGCACCGTAACAGTCTAAGCCGGCAATTTGCCGCAATTGTTGTTCGATCGGCTCAATCAAGTTTTTCGCAGCAACTTTCTCGTTTGCGCGGGCCGAAATCCGCAGTTTGACTTCGCCGTGATTGGCGTAGGGAGCCACAGTAGGATTAGTTAAATTCAAAAAACTATCTACTTTTTCCGCCAATGCTGACTCAGAAATCCCCCAAAATTTCAATGTGCGGCTGTAAATAGTGGCGCTGCACCAGCCGTTATTTTGCAGGTAAGGAACGGCGGTTTCTTGCCACATCAAGTGCATTTCCGCCGGTACGCCGGGAAATGTCATTACTGTCACGTCAGAAACCGGTTGCCAAATAATGCCCGGTGCAGAACCGCTGCGGTTCGGCAGAATATCCGCAGTTTCTGGAATTAAAGCTTGCTTGCGATTGCTGGGACTCATGGTGCCTCCCCGCTGGGCATATTTGTATTCGATATCGGCGATAATTTCCGGCTTTTCTATTAAGGGAACCCCAAAAAAATCGGCGATTGTTTCCACTGTCAGGTCGTCTGGTGTGGGGCCCAGACCGCCGGTGAAGAGCAAAAGCTGCGATCGACTGACGGCGATTTCTAACACTTGTTTGATACGTTCTGGATTGTCCCCCACCACTGTTTGATAGTAGTGAGGTATTCCCAGACTCGCTAATTCTTTGGCTAAAAACTGGGCATTGCTATTAAGAATATCGCCTAACAGCAATTCAGTGCCAACACAAATAATTTCAGCAACCATTATTCGATTTTAGATTTTAGATTTTGGATTTTGGATTGGGGAATTGGGCATTGGGCATTGGGCATGGGGCATTGGATTGGGGAATTGGGCATGGGGAATTGGGCATGGGGCATGGGGCATGGGGCATTGGGCATTGGCCCGCGCAGGGCATTGGGAATTAGGCATTTGGCATTAGAAATTATTTTTCTTCCTTCTTCCTTCTTCCTTCTTCCTTCTTCCTTCACCTAGCGTGTCTCCAAACTTTCCAGCTAGCATATCCCAGCAAACTTGTTGCACCCATAGCGTAAATTACGCCGCTCGGAAGCGAAAAAGCTAGGGCTAAACTTCCCACCCACAGTGTCAGTGAGTAAATAAATAAAACCGCAAATCGATGGGAGAGTCCGGCTTCTAGAAGTCGGTGGTGGAGATGGCGCTTGTCAGCAATAAACGGTGACTTGCCGTTGCGAAGTCGATCGAGAATCACCGCCGACATATCTAAAATCGGTACAGCTAAAATTAAATAGGGCAGCAACACAGAAGTAACAGCCGTAGTTTTAACCAACCCAATTACTCCCACTCCAGCGAGAGTAAACCCGATAAAATAAGCCCCGCCATCTCCCATAAAGATTTGAGCCGGATTGAAGTTGTAGCGCAGAAACCCCAATGTCCCGCCAGCTAAAGCCGCTGCAATCAGGGCCGCCGCTGGTTGCTGCATCGCCAAACTGACAATCAGCATCACAACGGCTGCAATCCCTGAAACTCCGGCTGCTAAACCGTCCAAACCGTCAATCCAGTTGATGGCATTCGCCATGCCGACGAGCCAAATCACGGTAATTGGCAAGCTCAGCCAGCCAATATTAGTCAGTCCCAAGGAGGGAACTGTCAGAAACTCAATCTGTACGCCCGCGTACCAAACGATGCTGGATACGCCAATTTGCATGAGCAAGCGTTTTAAGGCCGAGAGCGAAAATAGGTCGTCTGCTAAACCGATGAGGAAGAATCCGATGCCGCCGAGGGTGACTCCCCAAATTTCGTATTCGTCTTTGGGATTGAGAACTTGTCCGTTAGCATCGAGGAAGCCTCCTGAGATCCAGACAAATAAGAGGGCAGTGATAGTGCCGAGAAAGATGGACACTCCTCCCAAGCGCACCATTGGGCGCTTGTGGACTTTTCGCTCGCCTGGCCGATCGACTCGCCCGCTTTTGAGACCAATTTTTTTGACTATTGGTGTACTCCAGAGGACGACGATCGCAGAAACCAGGAAAGCGAGTATGTGGTACAGATACTGGTACGGCATCTGAAATCAATTTTAAATAGTGCGGGGCAATTAGTCTGTCAGGCAGAGTCTACTACATTTCAGATGGCTTATAACAAGGAAACATCTTGAAGAGCGACTGGGGGTTTGGGAGTCGGAGATTTGCCGCAATGGCAGTTGCAGGAGGACGAATTGTCAGGTTTTTCATTTCTAACTCTCGAATTAACGATTTGAAATATCGACTTTTTCGCGAGCAAAAAAGTCGATATTTGGCGAGCGGGCCCAGTTGAACGGTATCTTTCGCAACCGACAAATACCGTTAGTCAAACCAGCCCCGCCCGACAAATATCTTTACTAAAAACCGTATTGGCGATCGATATTTTTGGTGAAAACCGCTTGTCAATATCGCTACCGGCAACTCTCAATCTTTTCCTGCTCTTTATATCCGCCCCAAAGCGGTTACAAGCCCCCGATACAATCGATGGTCGATCCCAAAATTTAAGATGCTAGTTCAATCCCCCAGATTCAATGCGAGAAGAAATCTAAAATCTAAAATCTAAAATCTAAAATCGACTAACCCTTTTACCCGTACACTTCCAACTACCAATTTCCCGTTGCAGATCAGGAAAATTAAGCTAATGCCGGCACTTTCAAGTACAAGTGGGGATATAAGGGGAAGCGATCGCACAGTGCTGCTACTCGACGCAGGCAGTCGGCTGCAACGCTTTCATCATCTGGATTTAGCAGGCGATCGGCGATAATATTGCCAATCTCGGTAAATTCTGCTGTTCCCATTCCCCTGGTGGTCATCGCCGGCGAACCGAGTCTCAAACCGCTGGTGACAAATGGCGATGCCGGATCGAAAGGCACGGTATTTTTATTAGCAGTAATATTCACACCGCTGACTAATTGGTCGGCTTGTTTGCCTGTCATGTTTACCGATCGCAAATCAACTAGCATTAAGTGATTGTCCGTGCCGCCGGAAACGAGTTTTAAACCCCGCTGCTGCAACTGTGTCGCTAAAGCGCGCGCATTTTCAATTACTTGACCGGAATAAGTTTTAAATTCAGGCTTTAATGCTTCGCCGAAAGCTACTGCTTTGCCCGCAATGACGTGTTCTAATGGCCCACCTTGAGTGCCGGGGAAAACTGCTTTGTCAAACTTTTTACCTAATTCCGGGTCATTGGTCATAATCAAGCCACCACGGGGGCCGCGCAGGGTTTTGTGAGTAGTGGTGGTGACTGCGTGACAGTGGGGGAGGGGGTTGGGGTGGTGTCCTGTGGCGACTAACCCGGCGATGTGAGCGATGTCGGCGAGCAGGTAGGCTCCGATTTCGTCGGCGATCGCTCTAAACTTCTCAAAGTCGATAATTCGCGAATATGCTGAATAGCCGCAAATTAGCAATTTCGGTCGGTTTTCTTTGGCCAGTGCCAAAATTTCGTCGTAGTCGAGCTGTTCTGTTTCTTGGCTGACGCCGTAGTGATAAGCTTTGAACCATTTGCCGGATACGTTGACCGGCGAACCGTGGGTCAAGTGTCCGCCGTGGGACAAATCCATGCCCATTATTCCGTCTCCGGGTTCCAGCAAGCTCAAAAATACTGCAAAGTTGGCTTGAGCGCCGGAGTGGGGCTGGACGTTGGCGTGAGCGGCTCCAAATAGCTGTTTGGCGCGATCGATCGCGATTTGCTCGATGCCGTCAATAAATTCGCAGCCGCCGTAATACCGTTTTGCTGGCAGTCCTTCGGCGTATTTATTGGTCAGCACTGAGCCTTGAGCGGCCATTACTGCTGCGGAGGTAAAGTTTTCGCTGGCGATGAGTTCTAGGTGGTCTCGCTGCCGCTGGAGCTCTTGCCCGATTAAATCGGCAATGAGCGGATCGGTTTTGGAAAGGAATTCTAAGTTAGTGTCCGTCACAATAATCAACCTCTTGACAATTTTGGGATTGGGAATTGGGGATCTTATACCGTACTACGGATTTCGCACCATTGACATAAATATTACGTTGTGTTCAGGTTAAGCGGTTTGTCCCCAACTCCTGACATACAATGAAATTACTGGTGTGAAACCTGCCGGAGGTATCAAATGTTAGTCATTTTAATGGAAAATCAGATGCTTGCCCCTCAGTGTGTTTGCCAAAGTTGTTTGCTGGCCGATCGCACTGGCCAACCGCGCTGGAGTGGTGGAGAGCTTCGCTGTGGACATCCAGTTGCTAAACCTACGGAAAATTTGCCCGATCGGTACGAGTGTCAAATGGGCTTCACGATCGCTAATATTAAATAAAAAAGCCTGCATCTGGTAGTTGGGGCTGCTCCCTGCTGAGTGAAAAGCAAGTTCCGGCAGAGTCGAAACACAAACCCTGCTGCTGCGTTATCCTGAGTTTAATGGAATTAATAGTTCACCGATCGACTCAGGAGAGTTCATTATGACTTGGCGCGGGTCTACAACTGTTACAGACCGGATTTTTGCTTCTTTGCCTTATTTGCTCCCGTTGGTTGACGGGCTGGCCTTTGGCAGGTTTCTGTTTACACAGTTTCCTGTGCTGCAACTGTTGTTGATACCGCTAGCTCCTTTGATGCAAATTTATAGTTTGCCCTTTGCTAGCTTGGTTATTTTCTTTGCTCTGTATTTAGGAGTAGTTAGAAACGAAAACATCAGTCACTTCATTCGTTTTAATGCGATGCAGGCGATTCTTTTAGACATTGTTTTGATGCTGTGCGGTCTGGTTTTGCCGATTTTTTCTAACGGCTTACAAGTCGCATTTATTGCGGAAACTCTGTATAACATGGTGTTTTTGGGCGCTTTTGCTGCATTTGTCTATGCAGTCGTGCAGTCGCTTTTGGGACGCTATGCAGAGATTCCTCCGCTTTCGGATGCTGTTTATATGCAGGTACGATAAATCAGTCATTGGTCATTGGTCATTGGTCATTAGTAGGGAGAGGGCGCGTGCGTGAAATGGTTAACTCTTTCCAGGGCGCAAATCATCGCTAAACACGGCCCTAGAAGCTCCTAAAAGACATTGTTGTTTTTGCACTTACCTAATTAATAACTAATGATATCATGTCCGATCGATTGACGATAATATCCCGGCCGGGCGGGTTTTTGAGATTGTCAATTATTGGCAGATATTGTGGGTGAACCCGCCCCTACCTGATTTGGGGCGAAGCGAAGCGGAGGGAAGCGACCGGACATGATATGACTGATGACTGATGACTAATGACTAACAACTACTGTATTTTCAAGACTGCCGATGCCTTCAATTTCGATGCGGACTCGATCGCCTATTTGTAGCGGCCCTACCCCTTGCGGCGTTCCAGTCAGTATGACATCGCCGGGAATTAGGGTCATTATTTGACTGATGTAGGAGACGAGAAAGTCTGGGGAAAATACCATGCGATCGATCTGGGATGACTGTACCGGTCGCTCGCTGTCATTGACAAAAGTCTGCAATTGTGCAGCAGGACTCAGTTCGCGGACAATCCAAGGCCCCAAGGGACAAAATGTATCGAACCCTTTGGCCCTCGCCCACTGGTTGTCCCGCTTTTGCAAATCTCTGGCTGTTACGTCATTGGCGATGGTATAGCCCCAAATTTTGCTGTGTGCTTGTTCGGGAGTGCAGTTGGTACAATGTTCGCCAATTACCAGGGCCAATTCTCCCTCGTAGTCTACCCTTTCCGACTGCTGCGGATAACGAATCGCTCCACCAGCATGGATGACAGCACTTGGAGGCTTGAAAAACAGCAGGGGTTCTTCCGGTACAGGGGTTCCCATCTCGGCGGCGTGATCGACATAATTTTTGCCGACGGCTACAATTTTTGAGGGAGAGCACGGGGCGAGAATTTGGTAAGTATCGGGTGAAAGTTCCAAATCGGTTGGTTGTCCTTTTAACCAGGGCGGTGCATCAAATACTTGAACGCTGTGACTGAGTTGCAGTAAACCGTAATGGATGTGTCCTTGTGTTGTTTTAACTCGAACGTAGCGCTGGGCCATACTATTTTAGATTTTAGATTTTAGATTTTAGATTCTAGATTCTAGATTAAGAGGATATAGGCATAATTGCGGAAAATTAATTTGTTTAGGCCCGTTTAAGATTTTTGGTCTACGATTGTCAAATCGCTTTCCGTGCAAATTCCGTACAGCGGTTTGTCCCAGGAGTCAACTGGTAGCTGGGGGATCGAGGCAAATTCAAAGATAATGCCGATCGTAACTTTTGATTCCCACTCAGCTAAACTGAGCATTCGATCGTAATAGCCGCCGCCGTAGCCCAAGCGATAGCCGCGAACATCGCAGCCTACTGCGGGTACGAGCATTAAATCTACTTCTGAATGGTCTATTTTAGGAGCATCCGGCAGGGGTTCGAGTATGCCATAAGCTCCAGTATGTAAAGCATCTCCGGGCTGCCAGATGTGCCAGGATAGCTCTTTGCCGACACAGCGGGGAAATCCCCATTTGCGGGGAGTTACAAATAGGGGACTTAAATCTGGTTCTTGGCGACAACTGAAGTAGGCGAGGATTGTTTTTGCTTGGGTGAATAGGGGCGAGTTTTGCAGATGATTGCAGAGGCTCGTGCTCTTTTGTGTCCATTCTTGTCCTGATAGGGATTTGCGGGTGTGGAGGAGCGATTTTCTTAATTCAGTTTTAGTTAATGCAGGTTCAGCAGTGTTCATATTTGCGATCGAATTTCTCGTTTGACTTCCAGTCCGACAGGGGTTGAAAACCCCTGTCTCATAGCGAAAGTCCTCTCAAAGAGGACTACAATTAATTGCGTTTCCATCACACTCTGCAGTCGGTTTTAACCGACTTTAGCTTTGAGGCAGGGGTTTAAACCCCTGCCGGACTGTCGGACTGTCGAAAAGTATCAACATTCGGTTTTAGTTAATGAAGGTTCAGCAGTATTCATATTTGCGATCGAATCTCTCGTTTGACTTCGAGTCCGACAGGGGTTGAAAACCCCTGTCTCATAGCGAAAGTCCTCTAAAAGAGGACTACAATTAATTGCGTTTTCATTACACTCTGTAGTCGGTTTTAACCGACTTTAGCTTTGAGGCAGGGGTCTCAACCCCTGCCGGACTGCCGGACTGTCAAAAAGTATCAACATTCGGTTTTAGTTAATGAAGGTTCAGCAGTATTCATATTTGCGATCGAATCTCTCGTTTGACTTCGAGTCCGACAGGGGTTGAAAACCCCTGTCTCATAGCGAAAGTCCTCTAAAAGAGGACTACAATTAATTGCGTTTTCATTACACTCTGTAGTCGGTTTTAACCGACTTTAGCTTTGAGGCAGGGGTTTCAACCCCTGCCGGACTGTCGGGCTGTCGGACTGTCGGGCTGTCGGACTCCCGGACTGCCGGACTGTCGGACTGTCGGAAAGTATCAACCAACTGGATTTGAGAGCACATATTGTCTCACCACAGGACAAACGCTGAATAGCGTTTCATTCTCCTGTTCTTCTATTTCAACGAGCGATCGCCTCCCCAAAGATTGCAGCCCGTCAAATAAGTCGGAGGGCGGTAAATTGGCATCTTGTAGCAATTGCTCTATTGAAACTGAATTTGCTTCGCGGCTGAGGCGGCAGATTAGTTTTTTTTCTAATTCTGACAAACGATTTATCTGTGGGTGCAATGTTGCTGCCAATTCTTCCCCTAAGAATAGCATATCATATTTCAAAAATTCTGCAACCCTACCTCGGAATATTTCTTGAATGGTGGTGGCGACTATTTTTAACCACAATGGATTGCCTCGGTAGGTGTTAATTAGGTTTTCCCATGTTTCGGGATTGAGTAAACTTTTTTGCTGGAAAATTTCGGCTGCTGCTGCTGCACCTATGCCTTTGACTTGTAAGCTGCGAACTGGTGATTTTTCTCCTTTTAACGCGGTAATTTCTCTGGGTGGTTCCCAACTGTTGAGGATTAAACAACTGTTGTGGGTTGTTTCTCCGATTTGTCTGAATAGGATGCTGTAATTTTCGCATTCTCGGCGGTAATTTCCTGCTAATTGTCCGCTACCCAAAATGGCTTGCACGTCGTCGAGGATAATGAGGCAGCGGTTTTTTCGCAGATATTCCATTAACAGGTAAAGTCGATCGGGAATGCTGGTAGGGAGTTCGATTTCGGGTTTATTTAAGAGAAATTCTAGGAGATTTTTTAGGGTAGTTTCTAAAGGTGGGGAGTGGCGGAGACTTCGCCAGATGACGTATTCAAAGTTATGCTGAATTTTTGGGATGAGGTGGAGGGAAAGTGCGGTTTTGCCGATGCCGCTGAGTCCTGATATTGTTGCGAGGGTGCACTTTTGTTGGACGATCCATTTTTCCAGGGTGGCGAGTTCGGATGTGCGTGAAGCGAAGCTATCGCCATCAGGCGAATCGGACAATAATGAAATATGAGGTGCGTCTGCTAAGTCTAGTCGGGTTTGAGGTTGGGAGGTGTCTGAGGTGGGGGTTGAGGGCGATCGGGTTTTTGGAACTTCTGAAGATTGACTATCCTTACAGACATTGACATTACCAATAAAAAAATCGTTTCCCGAATTTGATGAAATGATGAATAATTGTCGTCTCTCAAGTGTCGAGCGTAAATTCGATGGAGTAATTTCTTCACCCAATACATTTGATAAACGCTTCCATAATTTTGAAGCTACATTCCTGACGTGACCTTCGCTACAATGCGATGCTTCTGCGATTTGAGAGTATTTTTGACCTTCCCATACACCCCCCAGGATAGCTTCTTGCAAATCCTCCAAATGTTCTCCCGTCTTAGCGAAAACCAGGTCATCGGCAAATCTCAAGACTTCTTTAACGTCCATCGGTGACTTAAGTTTAGGGGTTTTGCTTATTATACCTGCTATTTTATGACATTTTATGACATGGATGGCAACATTTGATTTTTTTTAACAGTTAGCGTCAGGTACAACCACTTACATTTTCTGACGTTTTCTGACTGGACATCACTGTGAATATAATGATATTATCCAAATATAAGCGATAATTTTCCGCTAATAAACTATAGCAAAACATTGGAGTCTTAAGCTCATGGCTGACCAACCCAAAAGAGAACCTAAGCTAAAATGTCCGCTGTCGCAAGAACAAAAGGAGACAGTCAAAGAGGTTGCTAATGTCATTGATAAGCATAGAAGAATTGTCAGAAAAATCACTGGTTAAAGCTAATAAATAGCCGTTTTTTTGCATCGTATCGATATGAGAAATGATTTGAGTTGGTTTGAAGTAACCCGACTATTTTTTGAACGGCTTTTTCAGTTAGTTGACTAAGAGTATTGATTTATCGCAAACATTTTACCCTAAAAGGCAAGAAGTATGGATGCACTCGTAGCAGCAATTGCACAAATCTTAGATTACATTCACACCCAAGGCCCAGACGCGATCGCGCAGCTAACGGGACTACTCGAAGCTCTCAAATTTGGAGCAGTTTCTGTTGCGGCTCTGTTTGGCTTTGCTGCTGACGTAGCCGCTGTTATTCAAATTATTAGCCAGTTGATAGCTTTAATCAGTTCAGGCGCCGGTGTTACTCAAATAGCGACGGCGATGGGGTCGTTGGCGGGTTCACTGGGATTGTCTATTGAGGCTCTCATCCAGATATTACAAATTATCGGCGGTTTGATTGTGGCATTTTAACTTGATTTCCCCAGCTTTTCAGGGAATCAACCATGATTTGTGTTGTGAGATTTTGTGTGGTCAATAATATGATTATTATTGCTTCTTTTCGCGGTTAATGGTACTCATTCAGTCATTAAACCAGAAACTGGCGATTGAGTTTACCCTAGCCTTAGTTAAAAAGCGATCGCCCTTCCTGAACCGAGGCGCGATCGCCCTCATAATATCACAGTCTCAAACTATTTCCGAGGATAAAAGCCTACCATCAACTCGCTCATATTCATCTTCCACTAGCCACGAGTGAGCCTCATCGTAACTTGAACTTAAAAACAGCGGTTTATAATTCGCCGATGGCTCGTAAATACAACACTTACCATTTTTGCCACCCACTAACATCAGAATCCGAGGCGGGAAAACAATCGGATCTACCCACAACTCGATAAATTCCCAATCATTGATTTGTTCGACGAGGTTTTGTGCGGGGGATAACATTGTAATTATTAGTTCCTTTGATGATTTTAATTATTTATCCCCTAGATCGCACTTCATCAACATCTGTTCCTGAATCTTCCTTAGTAAAAATTACATCCTCATAGATAGCATCAATACCTGTGCGAAAATCTACGCTAGCCAAGTGAATTTCGCTGCCTTGAGTATAGGAATACAAAACCCACAACCCTTCAGCATTACGGCGAAAACACTCTACCCGCTCACGTTTTTGGCTAATTAACACATACTCTTGCAGCGTTTCTAATTCTTGATAGTCAGCAAACTTATCGCCCCGATCGAATCCTTCCGTACCATTAGACAACACCTCGACAATTAAACAAGGATATCTTTTAAAAGATTGAGATGATTTGTCCCGTTCATCGCACGTTACCATCACGTCAGGATAGTAGTAAATATTCTTAGATTCAATCCTAGCTTTCATGTCGGACATATAAACGCGACAGCCACTACCCCGAACATGATTTCTCAAAAGTGTACATAAGTTGCCCGCCACCGTCACATGAGCATCATTTGCATCAGCCCTTGCATAGATTTCGCCCTGAATATACTCGTGTTTGAGCGGACTGAGTTCTTCTAACTTCAGATACTCTTCCGGTGAGATATAATTGTGCGTGCGATCGGCAATCATTGGCTTTCCCAAAATTCAGTTGTCGATGATTTCAGTCGAGGTATTTGTATTATAGCAGTTTTCACTCGGATGAAATACAGGACACAGCATTAGGGACACGGCACTGCTGCCGACTATTGTCAGTGAATTTTCATCGGAATTTGTATAATTTCTTAGGGCCAGAAGGGGGACGGGTTCCTGTAGGATAGGTGGCAACCTCCGACTCTTATAAATGAGGTTTCTAACTCGCATTTAGTATTATTCTTAAAAAAAGCCCGGTTTCTTCAAGAAACCGGGCTTTTCACACTTACGCGGCGTGTTGTCGATACCACTCAATCGTACTTTTCAACCCTTCCTTAAACTTCACTTCCGCCACAAAACCAAACTTTTCCTTAGCCCTTTGGGTATCCAAACAGCGGCGCGGCTGACCGTTCGGTTTGTCTGTTTCCCAAACAATTTCTCCCTCAAATCCCATCAATTCGCAAATCGTTTCCACTAAATCGCGAATTTTAACTTCGCTATTCGTTCCCAAATTAACCGGGTCAGATTCGCTGTAAGATTGCGTTGCCATCACAATTCCCCGCGCGGCATCTGTGGAATACAAAAACTCGCGGCTGGGGCTGCCATCGCCCCAAACTGGCAGTGTTTTGTCTCCCCTTTCTTGCGCTTCGTAGACTTTGCGAATTAATGCGGGGATGACGTGGGAACTTTTCGGGTCAAAGTTATCTTCCGGGCCGTACAGATTTACTGGTAGCAAGTAGATACCGTTGAATCCGTACTGCTGGCGGTAGGATTGCAGTTGCACTAATAAGGCTTTTTTGGCAATTCCGTAAGGTGCGTTAGTTACCTCTGGATAGCCGTTCCAGAGGTCGTCTTCTTTGAAAGGAACTGGGGTCAAGTTGGGATAAGCGCAAATCGTGCCGACGCAGACAAATTTTTCGACTCCGGCTTCGTAGGCGGCGTGGATTAGTTGCGCGCCCATCATCAAATTGTCGTAAAATAATTCAGCGGGTTTGACTAGGTTTAAGCCGATGCCGCCGACGTGGGCGGCGAGGTGAATGATGATATCTTGTTGGTCGGCGGCGCGCTTGCAGTTTTCCATGACGCGGAGGTCGCAGTCGCGCGATCGAGTTACAGAAATTTTATCAGCATCGGCCCCTGCTTTTACTAGCTGGTCGATTACCTGACGGCCCAAGAAACCGGCGCCGCCCGTGACTAGAATGCGTTTGCTGCTTAAATCCAAGCTTGTCATAATTTTAGCCTCGGGATTTTGAATAAAGGTCGATCGACAATTTCAATTCTAAAATTGTTGCTTTAGCAAAAAAAGCTTTCAGCTACAGGATGAGGTTGCCCACAAATTTATTTTAGCTGCACCCGATAGGGACAATTTGCGCCGTGCACACCCGAAAGTTAGATATACGGGTCGCGACTCCTCAACTATCATTTTAATGTTTTTTTTAGCCCGCACAGCCTAAAATTTGGCGAGCAATTAAGCTGGTTCTTTGAATGCCGATCGCGGGCTAATAGCTTTAACAATCTTCTCATCAGTTGTGAACTTTGTGCAGGGGCAATCCTCCGGTGCGCGCCTTTAGCCAAAGGGGTAGACACGGGGGTTCTACCCCGACAAATTGTTCGCACTGAAGGCTTGATGTAGCAGCTTAATCAAATCCGTTGCCCGAACCTCGACCTTGCTCCTCTAAAGCTTTCATGTCAGCATCTACCATTAAATGCACTAACTCCTGAAAAGTTACAGAAGGTTCCCAATTTAATTGCTGGCGCGCCTTAGTCGAATCGCCAATCAACAGTTCGACTTCTGCCGGCCGCAAGTAGCGTTCGTCAAACTCCACATATTTTTGCCAATCTAAATTGACGTAAGTAAAAGCCAAATCGAGAAATTCTTTAATGGAATGGGTCTCGTTGGTAGCAATGACATAATCGTCAGGCTTGTCTTGTTGTAGCATCAGCCACATCGCCCGCACGTAGTCTTTAGCATAGCCCCAATCTCGCTTAGAATCGAGATTGCCCAAGTAAATCTTTTTCTGCTTGCCGGCGACTATTCTGGCCACGGCGCGAGTAATTTTGCGAGTTACAAAAGTTTCGCCACGGCGGGGAGATTCGTGATTGAACAAAATGCCGTTGCAGGCAAAAAGTCCGTAAGATTCGCGATAATTTATTGTTTGCCAGTGACCGTAAACTTTGGCGCAGGCGTAAGGACTTCTGGGATAAAAAGGAGTTGTTTCTTTTTGCGGAACTTCCTGCACCAAACCAAACATTTCCGAAGAACCTGCTTGATAGAACCGCACTTCTATGCCGGTGCGGTGCTGATAGTCCCGAATTGCTTCTAGCAGCCGCAATACTCCCATCCCTACTGTGTCAACCGTATATTCCGGCGAGTCAAAACTGACTCGAACGTGAGATTGAGCGCCTAAGTTATAAATTTCTACCGGCTGAACTTCTTCCAATATCCGGCGGAGAGTGGTGCCGTCCGTCAAGTCGCCGTAGTGTAGAAACAGGCGCGCACCCTCGCTGTGGGGATCGACATAGATGTGGTCAATTCGATCGGTATTGAAACTAGAACTGCGCCGGATAATGCCGTGAACTTCATATCCTTTCTCTAACAGTAATTCGCTCAAGTAGGAGCCGTCTTGACCTGTAATACCTGTTATTAGCGCTCGCTTACGTTGCGTCATCTGATTTTCCTTTGACAGGCTGTGTTAATTTACAATAAATTTTTTGGCAGAGGCTGTTGCTCCCTGCCGACCGTATTGTCAAACTGCTTTATAAAACTTACTCAAACTTAACTTTAGTTACCTAAAGCCAGTTGAAGTTTACTTCCTACGCTGTTGGGTAGTCGGCTATCCCAAGATAAGTAGGCTATCCCCCTTAAGCCAAAGGTTATAGAGTTAAGTTTAACACCTAAACCTAAAGTAGTCTATCTAGAATAACTGATATTTCTAGATGAATAAGAGGTAGGTTTATTTAAGTATTTGCCCCTTTAGTTAAGCTCACAATTCTGCGATCGGCATCTAGGAACTGTTTAGTTTTGACAAAGAGTTTGTCGCTGATTGTCAGTAGTCAGCATCAGTGGTCAGTAACAAATAAAACTAACTACCGATTGCTGACTGCGGACAAAAATTAATATGCGCCGTTATTTTTGGGAAAAATCACAACTCCAATTGTTTTGAAAACAATCCACATATCCATCCAAAGGTTTTTGTCATTTGCGTAATAGAGGTCGATTTGGACTCGGCGGGGATAGGGAATGTCGTTGCGACCGGACACTTGCCACAAGCCTGTAATTCCAGGTCTTATGGTGAGAATTTTGTTGATGTGATTGCCGTATCTCGGCAGTTCTTCTTCAACTAAAGGTCTGGGCCCGACGACGCTCATATCTCCTTTTAAAACATTCCAAAACTGGGGAAACTCGTCTAAACTGGTCATTCGTAAAAATCTTCCAATCCAGGTAATTCGAGGGTCTTGTTTCAGCTTGAAATTGTCCTCAAACTCTTGACGCAAATGCGGAGAATTTTCCATGATTTCCAGCAATATATCGTCCGCATTTTCCACCATCGTTCTGAATTTAAGGCAATAAAACCTTTTACGGTTTTTGCCTACTCGTTCCTGTACGTAAAAAATAGGACCGGGCGAGCTTAAGGCGATTAAGAAAGCCAAAAGCAGGTAAACCGGAGCAAACAGGATCAGAACCGATAAGGAAAACAGGATGTCAAATAACCGCTTGAAAAGTTCTCCGTCGAGGCTCTGTAGAGAACGACTTATGCGTCTATCTCCTTGCAGGACAGACCCAAAACCGCGTCTTGCGATCGCTCGAATTACCTTGCCGGAGATTAGTTGGCTGTCGGCAGTCATCTTACTCCTTCACTTCACACCACACACAGTCCTGATCATAAAGCCTCAAGACGCTTTGTTCTCTCAATTATGTTGCCAATACTCAATTTTCTGCCTTCAGAAGGCTTCAAAAGGCAGAAGGAAGAAGGAAGATGGCTTCAAAAGGCAGAAGGAAGAAGGCACAAGGCACTGATGCAGAGGTCTTCTGAAGGCACTTATACAAAGGCAGAAGGAAGATTGTCCCGCTATGGGGTTCTGGCACTCTCAAGCCCCAGACTCGGTAAAATCACGGGATTGAAATTCCTGATAGCAGCCTTCCACAAAAGCTAGATAGCGCTGCCCAAAGACATCGGGGGCAAAATGTTCAGCGCGCAACCTGCTGATTTCTGGCTCAAATTTGCCTTGCAACTGCTCAAATTCCTCGACAGCTTCGACTAATGATGCTGCGGTTTGGGAGGAAAAAAATAAACCAGTCCCTGTCTCTGGGTGTTGGCGAATGTCGAGCACTGTCTCCAAAGCGCCCCCTGCAGCATAGGAAATTACCGGTGTTCCGCAAGCTTGAGCCTCTACCAAAGCTATGCCAAAATCTTCGCAAGCTGCATAGACAAAGGCTTTCGCCTCTGCCATGTACTTTTCAACGATGGAGGCGGGCTGCCAGCCGAGCACTTGCACGTTGGGTTTGGCGATTTGCCGAATCATTTCTAATTCTGGCCCGGTGCCGATGACAATGAGAGTATGCCCGAGTTGATTGAATGCTTGGACGATCGCACTTACGTTTTTGTAACTTACCAACCGACAAACGGTGACGTAAAAGTCTTGTTTTTGCCGCATCAAGGAAAATCGCTCGATATTTACCGGGGGATAAATCACCTGGGCCCGCCGCCGATAGCATCGCCAAATTCGGCGCGCAGTGTGTTGAGAGTTAGCGATGAAATAATCAACGCGATTGGCGGAAATTACGTCCCACTGCCGCAGTCGATGCAACAAATATCGCGTCAGCAGCCCCTGGATACCCCGTCCGGCTTTGCTGCTACGCAAATAGTCAAAAGTTAAGTCCCAAGCGTAGCGCATGGGCGTGTGGCAGTAGCAGACGTGCATTTGCTGGGGACTGCTGAGGATGCCTTTGGCGACGGCATGGGATGAGGAGAGGATGATGTCGTATTCTCGCAGATCTAGTTGTTCGATCGCGATCGGCAGAAACGGCAAATATTTTTGGACGCCGCTGCGGGCATTGGGAAACTGCTGCAAAAAAGTTGTGCCAATCTGTCGCCCGAAAAGATAGCTTTCGGGATTGGCTGATTCAAAGTCGATGAGGGCATAGATATCTGCCTCGTCTACGTGTTTGAGGATTTCCTGTACTACGAGTTCTGAACCGCCAGTAGCTAAGGGCGTCAACCATTCGTGAACTAGGGCGTATTTGAGTTGTTTCACTTGTATTTGTAGCCGATCAAATGATTTGTTAGCGCCAGTGCTGTCAATATTAGTCTTACTGAGGGATCACTTACGCAATATCCCGCCATCAACCAGGTTTCTATGTACGTATCTTCCAACTGAGATGTTGCACCATTCTCAATTACTTGTTTAGGAACAGGCTTTTCGGCCTGTTCCACAAGAAAATTCACTCTTTGTGGAACAGGCAAGATGCCTGTTCTTGAGAATGGTGCTCTTCGGTGAGTCAAACCAAGGATTTTGGGAATAAACGGGGTTTTTGTGAAATCAGCCACAGCAAAACAGGACTCTCCGGCAGTGATTTCCCCGATTGTTGACAAGAAATACTATTAGGCAGAATATTGAAGGTGATTTGCTGGCGCCTAAATCTTCGGAACGGGCGATCGGCTCAATGTGGTGTAAGGAAAAAATGTCCAAATTTTTGTGGAAGGGACTTTTAGTTAGTCCCGCTGTATTGGCAGCAAGTTTAGTCGTATCTTCGACGGCGCTAGCAGCAGAGCAACCTGTAGAAATTGCCACCACAGATCAAGCTCATCAATTGCAATTTGGTGCTGCAACCGAGGCGGCAAAGTCTGAGACGGCAAAGCCTGAGACAGTCGAACCAGCGTCGCTAGCGAGCAAATCGACTGTTGAAACTATTGAGAAAGAAAGTGCGAACCTCTACGAGGGCTTCACTAACGATTTGATCGCCCCAGTTGCCGAACAAGCAAAAGCACCCGAAAACGCAGTTGCAGCAGATTTAGGCGAAACCAAACCCGCAGTCGCGCCCGCAAATTTAAGTGCCGAACAACCAGTCGCGGAGCAAATCCCCGCAGTCGCGCCCGCAAACTTAAGCGAAACGCAACCCGCCACTACACCGGCTAATTTAAGCGCCCAAGAGCAGATTTCCCAATCGACTGAGCCAAGTGCCCAACCTCAAGCACAGTCAAATGTTTTAGAACAAATCAACCAATACAGCGCCGAAGACAGTAGCAGCCAAGATGCGGCCGGCCAAGTAACCTCTGTTTCGCAACTTTCCGACGTTCGACCAACCGATTGGGCATTCCAAGCTTTGCAATCCCTAGTAGAGCGCTACGGCTGTATAGCTGGCTATCCTGACGGCACTTTTCGCGGCAACCGGGCGATGACTCGCTACGAGTTTGCAGCAGGTTTAAATGCGTGTTTGGATAAAGTTAGCGAGCTGATTCAAGGCGGTTCCAGAAGTCTGGCGACGCGAGAAGATTTGGCTTCTGTGCAAAGGTTGCAAGAAGAATTTGCGGCGGAATTGGCAACTTTGCGCGGCCGCGTCGATGCTTTGGAAGCGCGCGCCTCTGAATTAGAAGCAAATCAGTTTTCAACTACGACTAAACTCAACGGCGAAGTGATATTTGGTTTGGCCGGTATCGCCAGGGGAGATGATGCCGAGGGTCGCGAAGCCGATCGAACCACGGCTTTTGGTAGCAGGGTTCGTATCAATTTCGACACGAGTTTCTCAGGAGAAGATTTGCTGAGAACTCGATTACAAGTTTTAAATTTGGGTGCGTTTTCTACGGAAAATACGAAAACTGCTGAAGGGGAATTGCGGTTTAATGTCGGGCCTTTTGGCGAGGCTAACAATATAGTAGCTTTAGATGCGCTGCTTTACCAATTCCCTCTAGGCAAAAGCACGACTGTAATTCTCGAAGCTAATGCCGGCGCTGCTGATGATTTTGTTAACACTGTCAACCCTTACTTTGACGGAGACGGCAGCTACGGCGCTCTTTCTAACTTCGGTACTCGCAACCCAATTTACTATTTGCTTGGTGGTTCTGGCATCGCTCTGCGGCATCAGTTTGGGGAAAAATTAGAGGTTAGTTTGGGGTATTTGACCGGCGACCCCGCGAACCCGACGCGGGGTAACGGTTTGTTCAACGGTTCTTACGGCGGTTTGGCTCAGTTGACTTTCAAACCGAGCGACAGCATGGCTTTAGGTTTAACTTACGTTAATTCCTACAACTTAATTACCAATACCGGCAGCAATGCTTCTAATTTTCCGCAGCGTCTCGGTTCCTTCGGGTTCGACAGCGATAGCAATGTGCCAGTTTCTAGCAATTCCTACGGCGCGCAAGCTTCGTGGCAGTTGAACCGGAGATTTGCAATTGGCGGTTGGGCTGGTTACACTAATCAGCGCATTTTATCCAACTTGGGTACTCCTACGGGTTCTGTGCAGCGGGGCGATCAAAAAATTTGGAACTGGGCAGTTACTTTGGCTTTTCCTGATTTGTTGAAAGAAGGAAATGTGGCGGGGATTGTTGTAGGTATGGAGCCGCGGGTGACGAGTTCTACTAATCGGACTTTGCCGGAAGATAAGGATACTTCGCTGCACCTTGAAGGTTTCTATCAGTTTAAGTTGAGCGATAATATTTCTATCACTCCTGGTCTGATTTGGCTGACTGCTCCTGACCACAATAAGAATAATTCTGATTTGGTGATTGGGGTTGTCAGAACGACGTTTACTTTCTAGGAGCAGCCCACATCGATTTTAGATTTTAGATTTTAGATTTTAGATTGGCGGTTTTAATCTAAAATCTAAAATCGCAAATCTAAAATTGTCTGAGTTGGGGTTTAGGGTTTAAACAGAAACGACCAGCTTTAGCAAAAGCTGGTCTGCACAAATAGTTAAATCCGTTGTGTTCCCACAGTGTTGTTCTCACAGTGAGGAAACCCAAGTTGCACGTTTCTTTGCAAAGGGTTCTAACAGAAACATCATCTCTCTTAAGGGGTATTATAACAACAAAATTTAATTTTCTGTAATAAAACTTTACATTACAGGCGAATATAAATTCTGATATCGTTTCCGGTTGCATCGGAATGATTTAACCGCAGAGGGCGCAGAGAACGCAGAGGGAGAGAATACAGAGATGAATAATTCCGATGCTACCGGATTTGATATTAGGGGACGATCGCCCTTGGGGTCACTTTGTATAATTAAGCCTAGGTTCAACAACCCGGTTCCTGCGTAGGTTTATCGGTTCCAAACCGTTTATTTTGCCTAAAAACGAGGTTTCGATTGCCGATCGACCCTTCACACACTTTGTATAAATCAAGCCGGGGCTTGCTGCGGTCTACCCCAGACAATTCGCTCCTGCTTGTATACAACCATACCCGGTTTAGCACCTTTCGGCTTGTATACATATTTCGGTTCTGTATAAACTACGGGGACTTGTTCGCTGTGGCGCGCGCGACTGTAGTAAGCAGTCATGTCGGCGGCAAATTGCAAATCGGTTTCTTCAGCAACTGTACCGGGTTTGAGACGCAGCAAAGCGTGGCTTCCGGGAATCTCTAGGGTGTGGAACCATAAGTCGTAGTCGTTGGCGGTGCGAAAAGTGAGTTGGTCGTTTTGGCGGTTGTTGCGCCCGATTAATAATTCAAAGCCGCTGGGGGTTTGGTAGCGGTGAAATTCGATCGCAGCATTTTTGTCGGTACTGCGGTAATCTGGTACGTCTAGATATTTTTGCTGGATCAGTTCTTCGCGGATTTCGGCGAGGGTTTGCAAATCTTGGGTGTTGCGGTAGGTTTCCAATACCGAAAGTGCGGCTTCAACTTGTTCTAAATAGTCGATTTCTTCCTGTACGGCGGCTAACAAAGGTTCTACTGCAATGCGAGCTCTTTTAAGTTTTTGGTGTTTTTTGTAGAGGGCTTGAGCGTTTTGAACGGCGTTTTTTTCCGGGTTTAAGGAAATGATCACTGGTTTCTCGGTTTCAAAGTCGGGGAGAGAAATCGATTTCATTCCCGGTTCCCAATGCTGCAAATTGGCCATCAGCAAATCGGCTTGGGATTTGTGGGTGTCGGCGTCTGCTGATTGCTGTAAACGTTCTTTAAATGTGTTGGCTTTTAGGCGCAGTTTGGCTAGGACGTTGTTGAGTTTTTGGGTAAGCTGATGCCGCAGTTGCGCGAATACTTCTTGATTGATTTCGCCTGTGTAGTAGCTGTTAAGTAATTCTTGAACCGAAGAAGAATCAGAGGGCGGGCACGGGGGCACCGCCCCTACATTGTGATTTTCTGGTGTCGGCCAATCGATGACGGTGTAGCCTTCGGGGGTAAAACTTGGGTGAAATTTGGAGTTTTCTAGGCATTGCAGCCAGTATAGCCAGCGTTGGAATAGTTGCTGCCAGTCGTCGGGATTGAGGCTGTCGGTGGATTGTTCGGGGTCTAAAGAAGCCGATCGAATCATTGACAAAACTAAGGCTTTACTCATCCCTCGGTAATTCTTCAACAGATTGCCCTTTAATTGTCCGGGAACCAGGCTAATTCGTGATTGCCAGCGGTTTTGAGATTCGCTCAGACTCGGCACTGCATCGGTCAAAGACGGGGGCATTTCGTAGGGTTGCCCGGTTTGGATGGGACGGACGGTGGACTGTTTGGCGCTGACTTGGTGGGCGCAGGTGACAACGAGGTTATCTTGGGCGGTGAGGATGACGTTGCTGTATTTGCCCATGATTTCGGCGTACAGGTGCCAGAGGGCTGGTTCGCCGGGGCGTTTGGCGAATTGCAAGTCGATGACTCTTTCCCAGGAGGAAACAGGGGCGATGGAAACTAAGGCTAAACCGCTGAGTTGGTGCCGCAGTTGTTCGCTGAAGGTGAAGGTATCGGGAATGCGGGGCGGGGGGTCGCCGACGCAGATGCGGGCGGCCACAGGATGCCAGGAAAGGTCAATCCAGCCGCGCCCTTTCATGGTGCGGAGGGCTAGGGACACGGTAAATCGATCGCGCTGGTAGACTTGTTCTAAGCGCGCTGGCAGCCATTGGGCTCGCAGTTCGCTGCAAGCTGCGGTTAAAGTTGTAAAGTCTACGGGTTGCACGGTGGCCTCTTTGCGATCGAACTATCTATTTCTATGCTGACAGATATCGGTCACATTTTACTAACTAAATCAAATTATTGTTTACTCTTGGGTTCGCATCCTTCGCTATGAAAGCCCTTCAATAATTACGTTAACAAATAATATCAAATCCCGTAGCATCGTCCTGTATTCATCTCTATATTCTCTCCCTCTGCGTTCTCTGCGCCCTCTGTGGTTAAATCATTCCGATGCAACCGGAAACGATATAACTAATAACTAATAGACATCTCCTAAAAAGCAGGTTTTGAACAGGCACAGTGCCTGTTCCACAATAATTATGGGAGATGTTTAATAAACTGTTGTGCATCTAATTTGACAGTAAATTTTTCTACAATTCCTGTGGGACGGGCATCCTGCCCGTCTCTGTATTCAATTTAGATGCGTAGCAGCTTAACAACTAATTAATAACTTCCCGAATCAATTCTAAATGTTTGTCCAAAGGTGCGATCGTATTGGCGGCGATCGCACCGCTAGCAGCAACAGCCGGCAAACCAATTCCCGGAAACGTCGAATCTCCGCAGCAAAACAACCCCGGTAAAGGCGTTCTCGGCCCGGGAAACAAGCCACTACCCGCCCGAATTCCGGGTCCGTAGGAACCGCGATGGCGGCGCAAAAACCGTTCGTGGGTTAGGGGTGTGCCAACTAAGGTGACTTCGCAGCGCGATCGAATATCGGGCACAATTCTTTCTAAGGCTTCCCACATTACCTCGGCGCGCGCTTGTTTTTGCAGTTTGTATTCTTGGCTGCTGCGATCGAGCTTTTGCCACAAATCGTAAGGCTCGTTTCCGGGGGTATATGCGTGAATGACGTGCTTTCCCGGAGGCGCGAGGTGGGGGTCGAGGAGGGAGGGAATCGAGACGAGAACGACGTTCTGAGGGGCCCAAACGCCCTTTTCCCAGTCTTTGACGAAGATGTAGTGACAAGCCAAGTCCGATCGCACTCCGGCAGCATCTATTCCCAGATGCAGGTGCATGAAGCTGTCGCACTCTGGCGTCGCCTGCCGCTGTTGCCGAAACCTTTGCGGGACAGAGGTTTCAGGCAACAGTTTCAGGGTATCCCAAACGGAAGCGTTGGAGACGACGGCTTTGTGCGATCGAATTATTTTGCCCGATCGCAGCCGCACGCCCGCAGCCCGGTTGTTTTCCACCAAAACTTCTGCAACGTGGGAATTTAGCAGCAACTGCCCTCCGTGGCGCTCTAAACCGCGTACCAGGGCATTTACCAAAGCTGCACTACCGCCGATCGGATAGTCCAAAACTGCATTGGGGCGATACCAGTCGGCGAACATGAAAGCGACTTCGGCTGCGATCGTTCCGTCGGCGGGAAGTCCAGACAGCAGGAAACACAACAAATTCAGCCAATTTCTGACAAAGGGATCTTTGACATTTTTGTCCATAATTTTGCTGAAAGGGCCTGCAAGTGCGATCGCGTCGCCAGCACTTTGCAGGAAAGCCGGCGCAAATTGGCCGAGGGTAAAAACAGCGCCTAAATCGAAGCGCAAAGCCAGGGAGGGCAAGGCTGTGGCAGCTTTGGCGTAGGGTTCCATGATGCGCTGGAGTTGCCGCCATTCGGCGACTGCTTCGGCGCCGCGCAGTTGTGCGAGCACTTCGCCAAATTGACTCGCGCCTACGGATGTGTCGAAATCGCCTTCTGGCAAACAGCAACCCCAGGTATCGTAGGTGATGCAGGGGAGTTTTTCGCCGATCGCATCCAAAACTTGCCGCAGCGGATTGGCAGACGGGCTGTAGGATAATCCTGAGTACAGGGAGGGCCCGGAGTCGAAGCGAAATCCGTCGCGTTCAAAACCGTGGGCGGCCCCGCCCGCGATCGAATGGCTTTCGCAAACGACAACATCAAAGCCATAGCGGGCAAGCATTGCAGCGCAAGTCAAGCCGCCGATTCCGCTGCCGATGACGATGATTTCTGTGTCTGTGGGGGCGATCGCAACCATGTTTTTCTCCGCTACTTCAGCTAATATTATCTCTGTTACCAACAATAAAACTGGTTTGTATATTAAATGGAAAACATATCAATTCTAGAACAAGCCGCTAAATCTAATTCTAAACCATCTCCCGACGCCGTAGTCGCCGCCCTCCTAGAAGCTGAGAAAAACGCGAAAAAAAATAAAATTCGCTATTCTTTCGAGCAATTAATCGGCAACTGGCAACTCTGCTTTATCACCGGCACGAAAAAGACTCGACAAAAAGCGGGGATTGTGTTGGGTGCCGGACGTTACATCCCTGAGTGGATTGCGAAAATTCAAATTGCTTATTCGGCCCAAGCTGTGGCTGAAGGGGAAGCGCCTAGCGAAACCGGCAGGGTGGAGAATTCGGTGCAAGTTGGGGCGATCGCACTAACTCTTTCCGGGCCGACTAAGTTTTTGGTTAATAAAAATATTTTAGCTTTTGATTTTACCAGAATTACCGTGAAATTGTTGGGTAAAACTGTGTATCAAGGATTTATTCGCGGTGGAGAAGCGCGGGAGGCGGAATTTTTTAGTTTGAGTGTGGGGAAGCAGGCATTTTTTGCATATTTTCTGGTAGAAGATGGGATAATTGCGGCTAGGGGAAGGGGCGGCGGCTTGGCTTTGTGGGGGCTTGTAGGGGCGGGTTCACCAACAATTTATAATTCCAACCAACAATCTACATAAACCCGCCCCACCCAACGACAGAATGCGATCGCGTGCAATTCAACGAATATTATCAGGTGCGCCGCTATGAAATTGTCCATTTCTCATTTGGGATTTTTAATAGCGAAACACCCTAAAGCTACTGTAAACTATCAATTGTCAGCTTCTATAACTACCGCGCATCCCCAATTAAAATAAACGGCGACCAATAAAACGGATGCCGCTCAATTTGACTCAACTTAGCTTGCCGCAAAGCATCATTTTTACTCATCCCTTTATTGATATTTTGATAAAATTCAACCATCAAATCTTTAGTAGCGGAATCATCAACACTCCACAAACTCGCCATCACAGCTTGCGCGCCGGCACGCTCAAATATATAGGCCATTCCCGATATTTCTTCACCGTTGGAATTCGCTTGTATGGCAGTTTCACAAGCACTTAAAGTGATGAGTCTGGTGTTTTGCAATCCTAATAAGGCGGCATCGCGAATATTGAATTGACTGTCAGCAAACAGCAATGTATTTTCCTCCATGCCCAAATTTTGACAGCCTCCCGGTTGGAAACAGCCGTGAGTTGCGAGGTGTAAAAAGGGAAAGCGGGGCGCTTGAGTTTTGAATCGATCGAGGGTGGCGTCATTGCCGATATAAGCTGAACTTCCTGACAATAATTGAGCGATATTTCTGACTTCTGCTTCGGAACCGGGTAAATTTTGGGGTGGACGAGGGACGGGATTTCCTAATGCTAAGACTCCACCTTTTGAAGTTGAATCGGGAATTGTTCTGGTGGAAATGCGGGTGAGATAGTTGACGGGATATTTCTGGATGAGGAATTCATTTGTTTGTTTGTCATACAGGGTTTCAAAGGGGATGTAGCGTAGTTTTTCCGTGGCGATGATGCTCAATTGTTTGGGGGAAATAGCTTTAATTTGGTCTTCGATCGGACGAATCAGGATTTCGTAAAGTTTGCTGCCTGTTACGGTGAAGTTTGTTTCGCCAATATCTTGCACTTCTTTGCGGTATTGAGTGAGGAGATTGTCGAATTCTTCGGGAGCGATCGGAACTTTTTTAACACTTAAACTGTCTTTTGTCAAGACAAATAGGGCGACGGTATTGGGGACACCTGAGATATTTGTCAGCAAGACGGGTTGAATGACAGCGGTATCTGGCGCGATATTTGCTTTCAGTTGGGCGATGTCTTTGGGTGTGGTTTCAAATAGTTCGGCGACTTCTGGGAAACTGCGGGAAATTTGTTCTGCTTGGCGGTTGACTTCTGTTTCTAATTCTCGCATTTGTCGGGAGAGATTTTCGGAGAAATTGTCTTCGAGTTGGCGGCGAAGCGTTTGGAGTTGTTGATTTTTTTGATTCCACTCGTCAATGGCTTTTTGTGCTTCGGGGTTGGCAACTTTGGCGTCAATTAAGCGGGTGTAGTCGGCGAGATCGGCTGTGGTGGCGATGTTGATCCATTGAAAAGCGCGATCGGGTTGGTTTTGATCGATGAGGATGTCAACAAGTGCAACGGCGCTTCCTCTTTCACCTTCTAAAAACTTTTGGCGGTTTTCTCGCTGTAAACCCTTTCGTATTTTTAAGGTAATTTGGACAGATTGCTGAAAATTTTCGATCGCTTGAGTTGGTTGCATCGTATCTTGATAAACTGCACCAATATTACTCAAAATAGTAGCTTCCATCATTCGATCGCCCACTTCCCGTTTAATTAGTAAAGCTTGGTTATAGTATTTTAATGCTTCTTCTGGTTGTCCAATACTGTGGTACACTCCACCAATATTATTCAATGTAGTAGCTTCCCCCGCACGATCGTCCACTTCCCGTTTAATTGGTAAAGCTTGGTTATAGTATTTCAATGCTGATTGCGGTTGTCCAATTCTGAGGTACACTCTACCTATATTATTCAATGTAGTAGATTCCCCATTGCGATCGCCAACTTGCAGCAGAATTGGTACGGCTTGGTTATAGTATTTTAACGCTTCCTGTGGTTGTCCAATGTTGGCGTATACTGCACCAATATTATTCAATGTAGTAGCTTCCCCCGCACGATCGTTCACTTCCCGTTTAATTGGTAAAGCTTGGTTATAGTATTTCAATGCTGATTGCGGTTGTCCAATGCTGAGGTACACTCCACCTATATTATTCAATGTAGTAGCTTCTATCATCCGATCGCCCACTTCCTGCAGAATTGGTAAAGCTTGGTTATAGTATTTCAATGCTGATTGCGGTTGTCCAATGTTGGCGTACACTCCACCTATATTATTCAAAGTACGAGCTTCTATCATCCGATCGCCCACAGCCTGCAAAATTGGTAAAGCTTGGTTATAGTATTTTAATGCTTCTTCTGGTTGTCCAATGCTGAGGTACACTCCACCTATATTATTCAAAGTACGAGCTTCCCCATTGCGATCGCCCACCTCCTGCCAAATAGGTAAAGATCGGTTATAGTATTTTAATGCTGATTGCGGTTCTCCAATGGTGCTGTATACTCCACCAATATTAGTCAAAGTAGTAGCTTCCCCCTTGCGATCGCCCACTGACTGCCTAATTGGTAAAATTTGGTTATAGTATTTTAATGCTGATTGCGGCTGTCCAATACTGTGGTACACTAAACCCATATTATTCAAAGTAGTAGCTTCCCCCGCGCGATCGCCCATTTTCCGCCAGATTGGTAAAGCTTGGTTATAGTATTTCAATGCTTCTTGCGGTTGTCCAATACTGTGGTAGGTTCCACCAATATTACTCAAAGTAACAGCTTCGCCGTTGCGATCGCCCACTTGCCGCCAGATTGGTAAAGCTTGGTTAAAATATTTCAACGCTGATTGCGGTTGCGAGATCGTTTTGTACACTGTACCAATATTAGTCAAAGTACGAGCTTCAATCGCCCGATAGTTTACTGCCCACAAAATTGCGAAAGCTTGCTTCAAGTATTTCAATGCTTCTTGCAGTTGTCCAATGCTTTTGTAAAGTTCACCAATATTATTCAAAGTAATAGCTTCCGAGTTGAGATCGCCCACTTCCCACCAAATTGATAAAGCTTGTTTGTAGTATTTCAATGCTTCTTGCACTTGTCCTATACCGGCGTACATTGCACCAATATTATTGAGTGCTAGAGCTTCATGTTGTCTCTCTTTAAATTGTCGTGCAGTGGCTAAAACCTGCTGCCATGTTTCTATTGCTTGTTGCGGTTGCTGTTGCCTTGCTTGCTCTATGAGTTGCTTTAATTTTTCAAGCTCTGCATTTTGACTTTGCGCCCAACTCGGTTGCACCATCACCGGCAGAGTCAGAGGAGTCATACACACACCCAAAACCAAAACACTGCTAATAATTCGTTTCATTCTTTTCATGATTCACCACTGACGATTAATAGAATACGCATCTGAATTTGGACTTAGGCGTATTATACTTTTACTTGCTGTTTTTGAATGCTTCGATCCGAGCAAAATAATTATAATTAAATAACTAAGTCGCTGTTATGTCAATTCATATTATTCAGAAGCTGTATTCATAAAAGTCATGATTTAAAGCTATGAGGTTCATCAGTCTGAAGTTATTTTTCAATTTTCGCAATAATTTCATCTATTTCAGCAAAGACTTTAGTCAATTCTTTAGCTTTTTCAAGCGTTCGACCAACGGTGATGGCAAGAATTCCAACGGTTCGTCAAAATCATCAGAAATTGTAATTAGTCCTTTGTCGCTGCCAAATCTGCTGTATTTAGGTGAGTATTATTCAATTTTATAGACAGTTTTTTGTTATATTCCTGGTTTGATATCTTTGATTTTACTTTGTTTAGATTGCATTCTTTGTCTGAGATAAATTGCCGATATTAGGTCAGACCAAGTAAAATTTTCAGGCAGTCGATCGATTAAGTTGCGGACTTCTTATTGAAGATTGATGGTTTCCATCGGTTTTAGTAAAGAGAGTTTGCTTTTTAATTGTAGTAGAAGCGAACTAGGAGCGATCGGGCTTTTTGCAAAAGTCTGGCTCCTCCCGCAGTCTGGCAGGGAATTAATTCCCTGCCTCATAGCGAAACTCCTCGCTTCCGAGGACTGCAAGATCGATCGAGAATGATGCAAGGTATGAATTGAAACAGACAGAAATTACGCGCTCCCACCAAAGAAACCGGGTTTTTATCGAATCTGCCGACTGCAACGAATATGGTCGTAAAAAACCCGGTTTCTAGCCCCCCGCGCACAAATCTTAACTCTCCTCTTCAGTCCTCGGAAGCGAGGACTTTCGCTATGAGGCGGGGGTTTTTAACCCCCGACGGACTTAATGCGGAGTCGCTACAATTGTCACCGTCATTTTTGTTGATTAGAGCTCTCCAGAAAAGCCAGTCTTGAACAGGCTTTCCGGCCTGTTCCACAATAATTATTGGAGAGGTATATTGATTAGGTGCGATCGCACATAACAACTTCAAACACACCCCCTGGAATAAACCGACACAAAGCCCTCCGCCGATCGTCCGCATCTTGGCGGTTGACAAAACGCGCAATTGTATAGTGCTCAGCATTCGGTAAAATGCGGACGATCGCCCAAGAATTGCGATCGCCCCCCTTTGACTTTTCAGGTGTTTTCCCTCGCGAATTAGAGTTGAGTTCGATCGCGGGGCGATCGGCGATCGTCGGAGAATTTGCTTTTCTGAGAGTGTTGAGGTAGCGGGCGATCGTACTACCTTTGAGATTCGCCCCGACGCGCAGAATCAGAAACACCGCAAAGCTTTCGAGCTCTGGCCCAGTCATGCGCGCGCGATCGGCCTCAAAATCCTCATCAGAGTAGCTGCGGATACCCGACAGCAGTTGCGTGATGCCAAAATCATTCAAAGCTTGTTGATAGCCGCGGTTATATTCGCTGCCGTCGCTCACAGGCTTTACCATAGTAATTGTCTCCTTTTATGTGGATTGTCTCCTTGTATTTGGGGAACCCTAAGCCAGCGCGAGCCCTCGGAAAGTTCGGCGCTGGCTTTTGACTTTTTGACTATAGCACAGATATAGCATACATATATGCTTTAAATGAGCCATTATCGACAGGATGGTCTAGATAAAGCACAATGACGATCGGCTTAAACTAAAAAATAATGAATCCTTTATGACCAAACGCTTAGCGACCTATTTAGCCGATGGAATCTATGAAATCCTTGAAGAGTGGGCAAGTCAAGAACGCCGTTCAGTCAGCAGCTTGTCAGCATTCATTTTGGAGCAAGCAGCCAGAGAACGCCAAAAGGAAATGAAACAACAGCCCCAGCCATCGGATGACAAGCAGGAGAAGAGTTGAGTGCAGTTGGGGCGTGCAATAGCAGCATAGTGCTGTGCAAAAGCAGCATTATGCTGCATATTCGACAAAATTGTCTAAAATACTCGACAATGGCGATCGGTTTACATAAGAAACAATTAACCTCTAATGTCTAAACGCATATCAACCTCGATAGGAGAAGGAATCTATGACCTACTTCAAGAGTGGGCAAATGAGGAACGCCGTTCAATCAGTGGCTTGTCAGCATTCATTTTGGAACAAGCGGTGAGAGAACGCCAAAAACACATGCAAAAACAGTCCCCACCATCCGATGAGAAACAAGATAAAAGTTGAGGGTAGTTTGTGCGATCGATCTTTTACTCCCTTCCCCGTAAAAGATTATCTACTTCTTCCTGATTCTTCCTGATTCTTCCTTCGCGTCTTCGCGGTTCAATAATACTCAATGAAATTTATTAGAATTGATTTAGGTTGGAGTTCAGGAGCTAGCGGTTTGTGCTGTTTGAATTGGTAAAATAACCAATTATAATTAATAGAGTGCGATCGCCCCCACTGACAAGACTAAAACATTTCGACACAAAACCAGAGGTTTGAAACATAAATTTTCGCCCCTCTGCTTATCTCCTAAATTTCTCGCCCAAACATCACATCACCCGTTTCCCGCCGGTATGCGGACAGTGAAAATAGACCCTTTTCCCTCTTCGCTTTCTACCAAAATTTCCCCGCCCATCATCTGACAGTAGTAGCGGCTAAGTGTCAGCCCCAATCCGGCGCCGTCGTAAGGTCGCGCTGCTGAAGAGTCAGCTTGCACAAAAGCTTCAAACAATTTGTGCTGTTGTTCTTCCGACATTCCAATTCCGGTATCTTTAACCGATAAACAAATCCAATCCGAGTCTTGAACATTCGGCAGGGGACAAGCGATCGCCCCAGAAGGAATTTCATCGGCAGCCATTGAATCGTCAATCGCCTCACGCCCTGCTGCATTCAATTTTCCACTTCCTGCAATGCGCTTCACAGTCACTTTCACCCTACCGTTTTTGGTGAACTTCGCAGCATTACTAAGCAGATGTATCAAAACCTGGCGCACTTTTTTGAAATCTGCGTGCATTATGCCCACAGTTCGATCGCACTCAATCTCCAAAACATTGCCATTTTTCTCTACCAACGGTTTCGCGGCACTCGCAACATTGTCAATCAGGGATTCGATGTCAAACTCCTGGATTTCGAGTTTCATACTCCCCGCTTCAATTTTTGACAAATCAAGGATATCGTTAATCAAAGATAGCAGATGCGCGCCTGCTTTTTCAATCTTCTGCAAGTCGGGTACAAACTCATCAAATCCCGCATCCTGGGCATCTTCTGAAAGTAGTTGACTGTAGCCAATAATCGCATTTAAAGGCGTCCGCAATTCGTGGCTCATATTTGCTAAAAACTGGCTTTTAGCAGTGTTAGCTGCGACGGCGACTTCTTTAGCTTGTTCTAATTCTTTTGTATGTCCCGAAACCCGCTCGATTAGGTGATTGAGAGAGGCCGCCAGAGAGCCGATTTCGCCTTGTCCGGTGACGGGTGCTCGCAAGTCAAAATTTGACTCAGCGGCTACTTGTTGGGCCACCTGAGTAACGCTGATCATAGGTTGAGCGATCGCCCGACTCGTCCGGTAAGCCACCATTCCAGCTACCACAACCGACAGCAGCATACTAAAAATAATTATGGCTTTTTCCATGCCTTGGGCGTCTTCCATCACTTCACCGCCTTGGCCCTCTTGCTGCTGGGCAATATCGAGGATTTTGCTCAATTCCTCAAGGCTGCTGTTGAGCTGTTTTACACCTTCTCCGCTTTCGATTGCGAGCAATTTTCTAGCCGACTCTATCTCCCGAGGCGATAGTTGCGATTGCTGGATTTCCTGCAAAGTTGACTTGAGAGTATCGGCGTAGGATTCTAAATTTTTAGTGCAATCTTGCACTAAAAGCTTGAGAACTTCCGGTTTTGCTGCCAGCCAAGCGGGTTGGCTGTCGGCAAAATTTTCTATACGCAACCGCAGATTTTTTGCCTTAACAATACTCTTAACCAACTGCTCTTCTTGCTGTTTTAGCTTGAGCGAATTATCTACAAAAGAATCTAGCTGTGAACCCTGCAATTGAGCCGCCAGCGCTGCATCTTTAAAATTGCCTAGCAATTGCGCTTGTAGGTGAGCATCATTGAATTGCTTTAATCCTTGTCCTTGGTAATAATCGGCAATCACCAGTCCGCTCAGTGAACCCAAAAATCCGATTCCTATTGCCAGCAAATACCCGTATCCAATTTTTTTATGGATAGGCAAACTGCCAATTTTAGATGGCAAACTTTGGCTGACTTTTAAGGATAATTTTTCGACAAAATCATGGTTGGATTTTTTGGGGCTGACTGTTTCGACAGAGGCCACTTCTCCGGAAATAAAAACTGGCATCTGTTTACCTAAATTGGTATTATTTTGGTTAACTTTTCGCGTTTTCACGTTTTTATTCGGCGGGTTAAATGGTTCTAAGTCTGAATTCAATTCCCCCTGGTTTTCACAAACTGCAACCGATAAACTTGCTTCATGTCCTGTTTTTTTTAGCAAGTTAATTTTTGACATATGCAACCCCTGTCTTCTGTTAAAATCTACCACGCTCTTAATTTCTCCAAACGGAAAAGCTTGTCTATTTGACCGTAGACATCTGCGAAAAAGCATCTGAAACTCTGGTCGAGTCAGAGGAGAAACTTAAATTCGGTTGATGTCTAAGAGATAATTAGGCTGTTGAGGACTGTTGCCAAATTACTTTTTCGACTCGTAAAAGTCTGCAGCAGGCAAAAAAAATAAAAACTTATCCCCGCAGTGAATTATCCCTGCGTGGAATGTTACAGGCAGAAAATTGTCTCTGACCTGTTTTGCCTGTGATTCGCCCAAAGCTGATATTGTCTGTTGACAATGCACCCGATTCCTTAGCTTTGGGCTTTGGCTGCCAGCAATGCGACGATTGCTTGACGGTTTTTGTTGAGCATCCGACAACTTCATAGCACAGAATGTCACAAATGCGGCAGCCGATCGAACTTTTGCACCCTGGCGATCGACTTTTGGCATCGTTGCCCCGCAAAGACAAGTCTGAGGCGAAGTCTCGTTAGTAGAGTATAACTTTAGGGCTCGCGAAAAGAAACCCGGTTTCTGCGAGTCAATCGATGGCGCGATTTTAGATTTTAGATTTTAGATTTTAGATTTGAAGCATTGACCCGACGGATAAATACGTTCGGCAAGTTTTATCGGATACAGGTTTTTTATTTCTGGATGGATGAATCCGGGGTTTGTATCCTGAATGGTTTCTGTCAATTTTTGGCCATTGCGAGTTCTGCAGTTGCGGTAGTCAATTCGATCGCCAGTGCTAGCTTACCGTCTCTACCCAAAGCTTCATCGGCCAAGTGTACCATCCAGCGATTCGGCTTGGCTTGGGGTCTGGCGGCGAGCACCAACGCCCAAGCTTCCCGTTCTTTGCCACGACCCAACAGCGCAGCACACACAGTCAAAGCTGTGGCCGTTGAACGGCTGATCCCACTTTGGCAGCACATCAGCAAACTGCCTCCCTGGGACGACATTTTGAGGGCGAAGTCAATAATTTTCAGTACATCGTTAAGGCTAGGCAAGATTTGATCGGGGTCATCAACGGGGGTGTCGAGGTCGTTAAACTCCAGGCACATTCGGTTCGGGATTCGATCGAAAGTTTTGGGTTCGGCTACACCCGGACTGCCGATCGAGATCAAGTATTTAATCTCGCGTCGCGCTTGGCGCTCAACAATGTATTCGCTGGCTTCTGCTTGCGAAGCAATCAGGATTTTTGGCAGTTTTTCACCCGACAAATCCGGGGAAACAGAGGGATCAAAATCAACTGTTTCTGCCTCAGTGCTGACATCCGCCAAGTATTGGGCAGCCCGGGCACGAACGTCAGCAAATTCGCGATTTAAAGCTGTTTCCAGAGCAACAATAGCAGCCGTGGAGCCAATGTGACCGAGGGATTTAACAGCCTTTTGGCGCACTCCAGAATTTTCGTCCCCCAGCAGCCGCACCAAACCTGCCACAGCTTCCTCTGTCCCAATTTCCCCCAAAGCAGCAGCAACTCTCCACCGCACATAAGATTCGCTGTCGCCAATTGCGCTCGCCAGTCCCGCGACCACCATTTTTGGCAATTTCGCATCTCCCTCTGTATTGATGTTCCCAAGGGCAACCGCCGCCCTGCCGCGCACGAAAATATCTCGATCCCAGAGCGACCCGATTACGGCCACCATAGCCACCTCGCTGCTGATTTCCCCCAAGGCAGAAACTGCACTGCCGCGCACGTCTGAATCCTCATGGTTGAGGGCTTGCACCAGTCCCGCCACAGCCGTTTCCGTGCCGATTTGTCCCAAGGCCTCGGCGGCCCTCAAAGAAACTGCATAGGAGTCGGGATCATCGTGAAGCAATTCTACTAAGCCGGGTACTGCTTCAGAATCGCCGATTTTCCCCAAAGCCGCCGCCGCCCTAGCGCGGACGATGTGATTTTCGTCTCTGAGGGCATTCAGCAGGCCGGGAACTACCTCAGAGACGCCGATTTTCCCGCAGTTGACTGCTGCCCGCCAGCGCACTTCGGAGTCTGGGTGTTTGAGGGCTTTCAGCAGCGCGGGGACGGCTATTTTCGGGTTAATTTTGCCCAAGGCCCAAACAGCCCAGGCGCGCACCCCGGAGTCTGGGTGTTTGATGGCTTTGAGCAGTGCTACGGCGGCTGGTTTCGAGTCAATTTCTCCTAAAGCCCAAGCGGCCCAAGCTTGGATTTGGGAATCTTTGGATGCGAGCGATCGGGCTAATTCAATTACTGCTGCTTCGGAGCCGATTTTCCCGATCGCCCGAATCCCCTCCAGGCGCACTGCACTTTCTTTGTGGTTCAATGCGGCCACCAGTATCGGGATTGCCATATCCGAACTTGTGAGGGCCAGCAGTTGAATTTTGAGTAGGGGCGAAGTGGGGATTTTGTCGATTAATTTTATGGTGGCTATTTGAAATTCTGGCTTTACCGTTCCTGCTAGCTTTGAGCCGAGTTTTAAATTTACTTTTAGAGCTAATTTTACTGCCCGCAAAGCCAGACTTTGCTGTTCTACTTGCGGCAATATAGTCGCCAAGGTGTGCATCCCTTGTTTTTGTTTCAAATATTTTTGATGGAATTGAGCATCGCTGAGCTCGGGTAGCTGTTGGATGAGGCTTGCTGCTGAGGTCACTGATTTATCCTAATATTTTGGCGAGCGGTTGAGATTGCTCTTTTAAACTGTCTTTAAAAAATATGGCGTCTACAAAACGCTACTTCTAAAAAAAAGCTTGCACCCACTTCTAAAATATGTCTTATTCCACTATTTTTGCAACTCCCCAATTATTAATTATCGGGTTTGTTTGGGCGATCGGCTTGACAATGAGTTGCGCTTGCTGCTTGGCATCGCTGGGTTTTGAGATAGCCTAACTCTGCTATATCATTTTATAGCAGGTTGGTTTGAAATAGCGATCGGCGCGGTGGACAATCAAGCATCCAGGATACAAGCCCCCGGATTCATCCGTGGGGTCAATACTTCAATTCTCAAATCTCAAATCTCAAATCTCAAATCTCAAATCGATTGACTGCAGCCAACCGGAAACAGCTTGATTGCGGGACAATCTCTCAACGAGCATAGGGCCCTTTTTTCAAAACCTTAGCCAAAGCGTTATCGTTATCTCGCAAACCTTCGTAAAAAAACATCACTTCTCCTTGAATCCCGCAAGAGCGGTTGTAAGCAATTACTTGCAACAACAGCTCGGGAGTTATGCTATATTTACTGCCTCGATTCGTCAACAAAATACCGGGTGACACGCACTTTACTTGCTGCCCGCTAAGCTGTCCCGACATCATTTTATCGACCAATTGTTTGTAAGCATTAAAATCGCGACGATAAAACTGCGGGTGAAGCAGATCCACCAAATTTTTGTCAACCCAAGCTTTAGAATCTTGCAAATATTCCACCAGTCCCCAATCATAAGGACTCGGCGACATCGATAGCAACAAATCAGGATTAATCGCTTTCACTTCTCGGTGTAAACGAGCCACAAACTCAGTAATAATATTAGCGCGCCACTGCAGCCAATGTTGCTCTTTACAATCCGACGGCGCTGCTTTACCGCACTCTTCTAGATAGCGTTTAACCGTTTTTTCGTCGTAACCACCTTCTACCGGAAACGCAATGCGATCGTCTCCTTGAACGCCGTTTACCGGATAATTCTTAGCAACTTCCAGCATCAACCCCAGCACAAAGTCTTGCACTTCCGCGTCAAGAGAATTCATCCAGTCAAAGTTATTTTTTTTAAGTAAATTGCCGCTGGCATCACGGGCAATCCACTCAGGTTTTTTCGCCAGCAAATGACCGCCATTGCGATTGTAAGAACTCACAAATCCGTATTCAAAACAAGGAATTACTTTTAAGCCAACTCTCTTTGCCTCAACACATATTTCTGCTAAGGGGTCGCGACCTTGATAGCGCGAGTCAATTTCCACCCCAAAGTTTTCTCGCATTATCTGAGAAGGATAAGCCGTATAACCCTGGTTCCAAATTATAGGAAAAACGGTATTAAATCCCGTATCGGCGAGAAAGTCCATTGCCTCAGCAATTCGCTCTTTTGATGTGAGAACTTTGCAGTCAGTGGTGGGTATCCAAACGCCGCGAATTCCACCATGATTGTTAGTCGCAAATGAACTTGGCAGCGTTGCTGGATTTGGTGCAGAAAATCCAGTCGTCGCCAACCGCTGTTGGAATGAAGAGACCAAACTGCGAATTGCAGATTGGAAAGGTGTGAAAAATCGCATTTATTTATTCTTTTTTTTTTGTAAGGTGCGGAGTACGCACGCTACGTTATTAATTTGTAGCACCCGATATTATTTATGGATAAGATGCGCCGAAGCACCGCCTATATTATTTTTGAATAAGGTGCGGAGTACGCACCCTATATTGATTGGTAGCACCCGATATTATTTATGGATAAGGTGCGCTGCGCGCACCCCAACATTGTACTATCCAGCGACAGCAGATAACTGCTGGCTCAAAGCTTCTTTCAAAAGTTCGGCCTTATCAGTTTGTTCCCAAGGCAAATCTAAGTCAGTGCGCCCGAAGTGACCGTAAGCCGCCACATCTTGATAGAAACGGCCGCCTCTTTCAGCAGGCAAATTCTGCAAGTTAAATGCCTGAATGATTCCCGCAGGACGCAGTTCAAAATGCTGCTTCACAACTTCTAAAAGGCGATCGTCATCAACTTTCCCAGTGCCAAAAGTTTCGATCATCATGCTAACAGGCCGCGCAACGCCGATCGCATAACTCAACTGCACTTCGCACTTTTGGGCCAAACCAGCCGCTACGATATTTTTAGCAACGTAGCGACAAGCATAAGCCGCGCTGCGGTCTACCTTGGTGGGGTCTTTCCCAGAAAAAGCGCCGCCGCCGTGGCGGGAATAGCCGCCGTAGGTATCCACAATAATTTTGCGGCCCGTCAAACCCGAATCTCCTTGAGGCCCGCCGACGACAAATTTGCCGGTGGGGTTGACAAGGAAGCGAGTTTCTGCATCCGGCTGCACGCTAATATCGGCAAACACAGGTTGGACGACTGCAGTCCAAAGGTCTTCTTTGATCTTGGCTTGAACTGCGGCCGTTTCTGTGATGTCGCCGATCGTTTCGGTGTGCTGGGTAGAAATTAAAATCGTATCTATGCCAACGGGTTTGCCGTCCTCATAGACTACTGTAACTTGGCTTTTGCCGTCGGGACGCAGGTAAGATAACTGACCGGTTTTGCGGACTGCTGCCAGTTGACGGCAAATCCGGTGGGCTAAACTAATCGGCAGAGGCATCAATTCCGGCGTTTCGTTGCAAGCAAAGCCGAACATCAAGCCTTGGTCGCCGGCTCCAATGGCGTCTAATTCCTCTTCACTCGATTGTTCCCGGCTTTCGTGGGCTGTATTCACCCCTTGAGCAATATCGGGAGACTGAGAATCAAGAGCTACCAACACTGAACAACTATTGGCAGAAAACCCGTTGTCAGCGTGGATGTAGCCAATATCGGCTATTTTTTTCCGGGCTAATTCTATGTAATTTACCTGAGCTTTAGTGGTAATTTCGCCCGTCAGCAGCATTAAGCCAGTGTTGACGACAACTTCTGCTGCGACGCGGCTTTTGGGGTCTTCGGTCAGTAAGGCATCTAAAATCGTATCGGAAATTTGATCGCAGATTTTATCGGGATGCCCTTCAGTGACCGATTCAGAGGTAAACAGGTAGCGGCGTGACAATGATTATTTCTCCTTAGATAGGGGCTCTTCCTGCGCGACCTCGACGACCAACGAGTTATTTTTCAGGTAAAGGCCAAGAAAGATCGCGTCTGGGCTACCGTCGAATTTTTGTCGGTCTGCAGAGCCGTGTTGAAGCAGGGTTTGAGATTGGGTAAAGTGACACTACTATAGCAAAGTGAGTTCCGGGAAGTCCCTAAAAACTTAGATTTTTTAGGATTGTCGATCGATCTTGGACACCGCTCGTCTCCCCCCTAACCTGACAAAGGTTGATGCACAGTAAGATACAGTCAGGGTATCGCCTTGCGGAACGACTATGGCAGGACTCCAAAAATTACCAAACTTGATCCAAACAGTTGCAGACCTAGAATTTCCCGGCGGCCCCATACCGCTTGACTCTCGATTTTATATCGATCGCTCAGGGGCCGAAGCCCTGGCCTGTGCAGAAATTAGCAAACCCGGTGGCCTTGTTCGCATTAAAGCTCCCAAAAAAATGGGCAAAAGTTCGCTGATGCTGCGGATAGTTCACGCGACAGTCGATCGTGGATACCGCACAGTAACTGTAGACTTTCAGCAAGCTGACGCAGCGGTTTTTGCTAGTTTAGATAAATTTTTACGCTGGCTTTGTGTCAATGTCGCTCGGCAACTCAAACTCGAACCAAATATTGATGAATTCTGGGATGAAGATATGGGCAGCAAGGTCAGCTGCACAATTTACTTTGAAAACTATTTGCTCGAACTAATTGACAGTCCTATTGTCTTGGTGATTAACGAAATAAATCGCATATTTGAACGGACTAACATTGCTCAAGATTTTCTTTCGATCATCCGTTTTTGGTATGAACAAGCTCGCGCTAGCACAATTTGGCAAAAACTCCGCATTGTTGTCATTCATTCGACCGAGATTTATATTGCTTTGAGGCTTAATCAATCTCCATTTAATGTAGGAATGCCGATTAAACTCTCAGAATTTACTGCTGAACAAGTTCAAGATTTGGCGTGCAGACACGGACTGAACTGGAGCAATAGCGCTCCGATCGAGCAATTAATGAACATGGTAGGCGGGCATCCTTATTTAGTGCATTTAGCGCTGTATCACCTGGCAATTTTGCAACAAAATCGCCTCTTTGTCGATCGGGATGAACCAGGGAATGAACTGGGGCTAGCCGAGTTGGCAGAATTGTTAACAGCAGCTCCTACTCACAGCGGAATTTATAGCGACTACTTGCAAAATCAGTCGATCGCCATTCAACAGCAGCCCGAACTCGCCTCCGCATTCCAACAGGTTGTCGATGCTAAAAATAGCGTTCACCTCGAACCTTTGATGGCTTATCAGTTAGACAGCATGGGACTTGTCAAATTAGAGGGAAATAACTGTAGTTTGTCTTGCGAATTATATCGCCTGTATTTTCAAGGGCAAAATTTGTGCGAGGACAAGTTATCGGTGGTTCGTTTTGAGGAGTTGCAGCAAGAAAATCTAAGGCTGCAAGCTTTGGTGAATGTGGACGAACTTACTCAAATTGGCAACAGACGGTATTTTGATAGTTGCTTGCGAACCGAATGGAAACACATGGCTCGCGAGGGGTCTCCGATATCTTTAATTTTGTGCGATCTCGATTATTTCAAAATATATAATGATACCTACGGACATCAAGCAGGAGATGATTGTTTGCGATTGGTAGCTCAGACAATTCGCCGATCGCTCCAGCGTCCTGCTGATGTAGCTGCTCGCTACGGGGGCGAGGAATTTGCTGTGATTTTACCGGAAACTGATGCGTCGGCGGCTCTGGTTGTTGCCGAACAAATTAGAGCAAAAGTGAAAGCTTTGAATATTCTTTTTAACCCGCAGAGTCTTGACGGTCTACCTAATTCTGTGGTAACGATTAGTTTGGGAATTGCCAGCGTTGTTCCCAGCGAGGAAAATGATGCGATAACCCTGCTACTGGCGGCTGATGAAGCTCTTTATGACTCGAAAAGGCAGGGGCGCGATCGGCTCACTATGAGTACGCTTTTCAATTTTCGATTTGCTGGTGTTAATTAGCTCATTCCGGGGAAATATTATTCGTTTCTACACATACAAAGTCCGCCCGCGCGGACTCTGAAGAAAAGGATAGTTAAGAACTGGATTTGATGTTAATAGCGGGGGACGGTTCGATCGACTACCATTGAATAAGCATCGATACCGCCAACGATATTTTTAACGTTGGTAAATCCTCGATCGGTCAACCACTGGCACATTTGAGCCGATCGCACTCCGTGATGGCACAGAACTAGGGTTTCTGTATCGCGATCGAGTCTAGCGTCAATTTCACCAGACCATTCGGCAAACTCGCTCAGCGGAAAAGCTACAAATCCCGGCAGCGCGGCGAGTTCAATTTCGTAAGGTTCCCGCACGTCTACAAGCTGCAATTTCTCAGCATTGGTTTCTGCTAATTGGCGAGCTAATTCTTCGACTGTAATTTGAGCAAAAATTTCTGACATTTGATTAGGAAAATGTAGGCATCAGTCAATCGATTTTAGATTTTAGATTTTAGATTTTAGATTGTTAACAGTCAACAGTCAACAGTCAACTGTTAACAGTGATTAATTGAGGGGCGAAGGCGTTGGAATTAGCTCCACAGGAGGGGTAGGTGCAGGGCGTCCGTCCAACTGGCTCACGCTGTCCCTGGGGTCAAGACAAGTGGCGATTAACCTGTCAGTGGGAAATTCGAGCCTGCCGCTCAAACCGACTACGCATTCAGAAAACTGTTGTGGCAATAAACTGCGGCGGCATCCATCGAGCACTACCAGGGGATCGGCAGGTTGAGTTCGACTTTTGCTGTTAATATTCACTACGCAAGTAGCCAATTCTTGGGGACGCCTCACCCGCCGACAGCTAGAGAGCGCTTCGACACCAGAAATCTTGGTTTTGCGGTTGATTTGGAGGGCGCATTTAGATATGTCGCGGGGGCGGAGGGCGTCAGCACAAGCGGCGGCGGCGGCCTCTGCTGCCACTCCGGCTTCGATTAGTTCCAAGGCGCAGACGCGATAGGGATTCCTAGAGCGAGGAATTCTAATAGTGATGGCTGAGGCTGGCGATATGGGCAGGGCTGTTGCCAACAAACCAAGTGCTGCTAGCTGCGTGCCGAGAGCTAATATCCAGCGCCCGGTAGGGTTTGAGCCGGTCGGTGCTGGCTTTGGGGAAGAAGTGCGGGAGAAATTGCGGTTGTGCATGGCAGATCGAGTAGTGAGTTTTTTTGGCTGATTTGGGCGATCGAGCGATCGGCTTTTCCTTCAGAATTTACCGCACATTATGGATCGCCCTCCGGTCGATCGTTTTTTTATCGATCTTTATTTGAATTTTGACCGTTACCAACATATAATATAGAGTCTGCATAAATATTGCATACAGATATTAGAGAGGAAAATAAATGTCTCGATATCGAGGCCCCCGATTGAGAATCGTCCGTCGCCTGAAAGAGTTGCCCGGTCTAACCCGCAAAACCCCCAGACGAGATTATCCGCCTGGACAGCACGGTCAAAACCGCAAAAAGCTCTCTGAGTATGCGGTTCGCTTGCAAGAAAAGCAAAAACTCCGTTTCAATTACGGTGTGACGGAACGCCAATTGCTCCGTTACGTCCGCAAAGCCCGCCGTGTCACGGGCTCCACAGGTCAAGTGTTACTGCAATTTTTGGAAATGCGCTTGGACAATACTGTGTTTCGGATGGGAATGGCTCCAACCATTCCGTCCGCTAGACAATTGGTAAATCACGGTCACATAACTGTCAATGACCGTGAAGTCAATATCGCCAGCTATCAGTGCAAGCCTGGTGATGTGGTTGCTGTGAAAAATAGAGAGCGCTCTCGCACAATGGTAGAAGCTAATCTCAAAGACCCAGGCTTGGCTCACTTGCCGAATCACTTGGAATTTGATAAGCAAAAACTGGTTGGCAAAGTTAATGGCGTTATCGAACGCGAGTGGATTGCTCTACAAATTAACGAACTGCTAGTGGTGGAATACTACTCACGGCAAGCTTAATTTATTAGTCATCAGTCGTTGGTCATTAGTCATCAGTTGGTTGCTAGCAGAATAATTAATAATTGGGTACGAACCCAGTTATTGATTAATTGCTACTGAATAATGAGGACTAAGGACTGAGGACTAAGAATTCATCATTTTTAACACTCCCACCCCCTAAAAAGGGATGGGATTTTTTGAAGGTTTCGCTTGTTAACTTCTTTTATATCGTTTCCGGTTGCATCGGAATGATTTAACCGCAGAGGGCGCAGAGAACGCAGAGGGAGAGAATACAGAGATGAATACAGGACGATGCTACCGGATTTGATATTAGTTGCCATTTGCTCAGACGACACCTGCCTGATGGCTTAAATGATTTCCCAGCCCCAAATTACTCCCTTAAAAAGTTTCTTCTCCTGTGGGTTCTTGGTGGACAAGACCTCGCTTTTGAAGGCGATAATTCGCTACAACGGGGTAAACAACACCGCGTATCCGATTGATCGCACCTACTGGACGATGAACTGCTAAGCCGTTCCAGGGAGAATATCTCAGGTTTTCGTTGAAATCAGATTGTTTTTCATAATCAATAATCTGATGCTTGACGGTGAGACGACCTACAATCATTTTTGGAGTTGGTTTGCGTCAATTATCTCGCAGTTTATTTGGGATTTTCAGGAGTTGGCGATCCTGGATTTATAAACATTAGGAAGCCTCGAAAAATATCAGTATAGCTGATTATTCCATCGAAGGTAAATTTACCACTATCAGAGTCTTTTGTGCAAACTACAAGAGCAGTAGGTCTATCCTTAGAATTATCGGGAACAAATGTTTCAATCACTTCAGAGGTACGATCTCCAGGACTTACGCTGTTTCTCTCATTCACCGGAAGCATAATATATTTTAACGGCAATTTTGAGTATTGAGTCAAAGTTATATCGTGTAAAAAAGTATTAACAATTACATCATCAACTATTCCTGTCACAAATCTACCATCTGCTGTTGTGATAGGAATATGAGTAAAGGAATTTTCCTTCAAAATTCTTCGGGCACGCAACAAATTGTCATCCTCAGTTAATACAGTAAGATCCTCTCTTTTCTTAAATAGGCTATTTTGACCTATAGTTTCCCTTAAGAACTGTGTATGACTTGTTGGATCGTTGATTTTACGCAATACATCGGTGTAGGATATTGTTCCTACGATAAGCTTATTATCTCCATATACACATAGAGTCCGATATCGTCGAGTAAAATTTTCTCCTTCGGGTTTTACAGGATTCATTAAATCCTTAAAAACATCTTTAACTTTACTATTTTTGAGAGAAAGAGTCTTGACAGGTATCGTCATAAGTTTTGCAAAATCCTCAATTTCATTAAGACATTTTGCACTAATTTCTTGATTGAATTTTCGCAGTTGTAATTTTTGTTGAGGTGTCAGAGGGAATTCTGGCGGATATAGTTCGTTGGGAGGAGTTAAAATTTTCACTAGGTCTGTCTTGCTAATGACAGTTTTTAACTCCCCTCTTGGTTCATCACTTTTAGGATCAATAGGCTCAATAATGGGAACGTGCCTGATTTTAAATTCATCCATCATAGCATCTAAATAGTCCACTGTGTCAGTTGGCTGTAACCACCATAATGGTCTATTCTGTTGGAGTGCAGGGAACTCCTGATCGATACGTGCTTCCATATTATCAATAGGCATAATTAAAGTCCTCCATTGTTGTTTAATTTTGACGGTAAACTTGTACGCGGAATTGTAAAATATCAATCGGCGTTACTACCATTTTTGGGTAACTTTTGCCTAGCAATTGTTCAACAATAACTACTTCCTTAACTCCCAAATTTAAGTAAGCATTAATACACTCTTGCAAGGTTTGACTTTTCTCAACCAAACATAATTTAGTTATAGGTTTCATTATTTCCGATAAAGATATACCCATTAAACTAAAATACATCGGATGAGTCAGTGTTGTCACCTGCTTTTTATCAACTATTCCTAGCAAATTGCCATCTCGATCGCAGATAGTTATATGCTCTATCGGCAAATATTTCATCGCAAATCGAGATTGAGCTAGGGTATCTGATGGTAGTAGAGTATATGGTTGTTCCATACCACTCGCTTCCGGTAACGCTAAAAAGCGTTCGGCTTTCAATTGACAAAATTTTTGATTAGATTTAATGTGACTTAAGATGCTTTCGGGAGAAGCTACGCCATAAACTGTTTCCTCCTCATTGATAATAGGTAAAACTCTGATTGCTGAAGTTGATTTATAGGATTCCACTAATTTATCGATCGCATAAATTAGCCTCTGATTTTTAGAAGTATAAGGCTTGATTTTTTCTAGTTTAAATACCTCGATTATCGGCTTTTTTAAACTATTAACCAATTCCTCATTTAATTGTTTGCGAAATTTATGGGTTTTAATTCTAAACTTAACAGGTACATCTAAAGCTGGCGGTGGTAGCGATCGTAAAATTGATAAGTCAGTTAGGATACCCGCAAATTTTTTATCCTCATCTACAATAACAATTTCACTCGCATTTTGCACAGTAATTAAAGCTAATGCTTCTGCTACTGTATCTGTATCTTTTAAGATACAAAAATCATTGGTTATGACCTTCGTATCTTCTATACTTCCATCGCTATTTTCCATGATTTTTCAACGATTACATATAAGTTACAGATTGAGATAATTTTTGAATCGCTTTCCAGTCATCACTATTTGTGATTTTACCATCATTATAGTAGGTAACTATAAAGTCTATTAAATTTCGATTTTCTAAGAATTGTGCAAATATTGGATGTTTGTTCGTAGACTTGATTAAATTATCTATGCCAATATCTATGCTATCATCTGTTCCACCTTCATTTTGCCAAGCAGTGTATATTTGATCCATAAGTTGATGATTGTTAGCTAAACGATCGTAAAACTCAGGAAAATTTAACTGGAGTAAAATTATTTTGCAAAATTTATACTTGTCATCAGTATTCCAGTCTATTTTTTTCTTTTCAAGTATGCTTCGACGATCGTCGGTTAATCGGAGTTGTGCGAGCTTATCAGCAAGGGTAGAGTTGTGTTTTTTGACAATCTCTTGAATCATATAAAAAGCCGTAATAAATTGTTGCATTTTACGGATATTTGAATTAGTCGCTTTAGAAATCATCCCCCATATTTTTTCATCATTACTATACTGGGCAGTTAAAGAACCTTGAAGCAGTCTATCTTTAACTTCATCTCGATTTTTATCAGATAGAAAAAAGTTAAGATTGATGATTTTTTCTATATATTCCCTACCAGTAATACCAAGCTCTTTAGGGTATCTTTGTCCCACCGCTTGCTCAATTATTCTTTTATCAATTCCAATGACAAAAATACAGTTAGACTTATCTAAATGCAATTTCAAGCATTCTAGGACAGATAAAGCATTTTCTGGTAAGCAACGATCCAAATCATCAATAAATATCATCAATCGGCCATTGTTACCCACATAACTTTCTACTGCTTTTCCAAAGACATCTTCAAATTCATTGATAAATTGATAAGGATTAATGAGGTGAGGGTTTTCACCAGGATTAACTAACATTGCAAGTTGTTTAGCTATGGCTTCGGTATTAATAAAACCTGCTGTTGCACCATTAACATATCCTGTCGCTAAAACACCAGCTAATTTAAAAGCGCAAACTGAATAAGTTAAAGCGGCTTTTGTAATAGTTTGACGCTCTTTTGGAGAGATACTTTCATCTGCACATATTTGACTAAGAATTGTCTGGATAAGAGCATTCTTAATATCCAGTTTATCGTCATATTTCCAAGCATTAAACCAAACCGTTTTATATCTTTTTGCAGGAGTTGCTAATTGTTCAAAATCCCGTTTCATCTGTGCCATGAGGCTAGTTTTGCCGCTCCCCCAAGAACCAAAAATACCAATGGTAAAAGCGCCTTCTTTATGATGTGAATTTTGATTTTGTCGGTCAGGTGGTTGTGTGGCATCAATCGCCATATTACACAGTAATTCTGCGTAAATATCATAATTAAGCTCACTGCTACTTCCTGGGCCGCCGCGAATGATATTTCTATCGGCTTGAGTAAAAGGCATAATTTGTTTCCTCCTTGATTTATCAATTAAGACTTAGTGGACTTTTTTACTTCTGACAAAACTTCTTGAATTGCTGAGCTAACTGCCTCTTTAGACATAAACCCGTTGATGGTTTCTAGCAATAACCACTCACTATATAAGTTGATTAAAGGTGCCGTTTCTTCTTGAAAAATTTGGATGCGTCGCCGAATAACTTCTGGAGTATCATCTGTACGATTTTCCTTGATGGCTCTCTTTCTCAGTCGCTGAACTAAAACTGAGTCTGGTACATCAAAATTGATAACACAATCACAACTTGGCTGATCTAAATCCCTTAATAATTTGTCTAAAGCTCCAACTTGAGCGACGTTCCGAGGAAATCCGTCTAATATCCAACCTGGTGTTGCTTCTTTTTTTGTCAATTGTTCTTTTACAATATCTAGCACAATGCTATCAGGGACTAATGCCCCTTTATCTATATAAGATTGTGCTTTTTGACCTATTTTAGTTTCGTTTTTTCGCTCATGTCGCAGTAGTTCGCCGGTTGAAATGTGATGAATCCCGAAGTCCTTGGCTACGATCGCAGCTTGAGTGCCTTTGCCTGCGCCATTCGGACCTAAAAATATAATTCGCATACTTTTTATGATTCAACTGTTGGATAAGCTAGGATTGTTCTGTTGATAACGAACTTAAAGCTAACAAAGACTACCAAATTACGCTATTATTACATTAGCCTTTTCCAGAATACTCGAAACGGCCACAAAAAAATATGACCGCAAGCGTTCTATAAAAGACCAATGTATGTAATATCACTGTTATATCTACCTTAAAACAAAAAAAAATAATCCGCAACTATTAAACATTATCAATTTATGCTACCATTACGTTAGCAATTTCCACCAAGACGAAAAATGGTTACACGAAAACCTACTAGAAAGGATCTATTTGCCGAAGCAGCCCAAACTTGGGACTTGAATCGCATCTATGAACTATTTACCGAAGCTAAACGTCGCATTTTCCCCAACGCCCGCCAAGGGCTCACTGATACAGAAAAATTATATTTGCGTGGTCTTTTGTGCAATTTCAGCCCTAGTGATATTGCGCGTCAATTGTCGAAAAGTGCTAGGGGGGCTGAGGTTTATATGTGCAAAACTCTCTATCAATATTTTAAGGGTATTCCTGAAACTCCTAGTGATGATGTTGGTAATTGGCGCAATGTTCATCAATGGTTGGATAAAGCTGGTTATAAAGTAGATTTATCGGGTGATTCTACTGTCGGTAGGTCTTTACCAAAAGACGCTAAGATACATATAACTGATATTAATTTTTTTAATGACAATAATAATGCAACAATTTCTATAGATATCAATATTAAGTTATCGTTTCCTTCAGAGGTGACAAATCAAGGTGAGGATAAAATAGCAAATGATTAAAGATAAATTTAGGAAAACAACGTGAAACAGGCTACATTTAAAGGGTTTGGGGATCGCACGATGAGAATCGAGCCAAACTCTTACAGAAGGACATGATATTACTACACAGAAACCCGGTAACTTCTGCGAAACCGGGTTTCTAGACTGTACTAAAATGTTTCTTCTCCGGTTGGTTCTTGGTGGACAAGACCTCGCTTTTGAAGGCGATAATTCGCTACAACCGGGTAAACAACACCGCGTATCCGATTTATGGCGCCTACTGGACGATGAACTGCTAAGCCGTTCCAGGGAGAATATCTCAGGTTTTCGTTGAAATCAGATTGTTTTTCATAATCAATAATCTGATGCTTGACGGTGAGACGACCTACTCTCAAGAAGGGTGATTCTTTTTCCTTCCAGACATTGATGCCATCGTCGATCGGCATTTTTAGGCTGGTTTGGAACTGAATGCCAAAATCCCAACAGTATTGAGCGTCAGGTTTCGCCAAGGCTTGAATGAGATCGTCCCGGTAATAATTGTCTGGCTTATTGGGATCTAAACCCAAGGCTTTAGCGCGATCGACAAAAGGAATTTTAGGAATTCCCGGTCGAGATTGTTCGGGAATTATCTCGTGCGGTGGTTTGCATGAAACCGGAGTGAACCCATACTTAATTACAGCAGGATATTCGACAGGAACTAGACCAGGTTGCGAGGGATCGAAATCGGGATTGAGACCCAAAGCAGAGGGTGAACCGCTCCAATATTTGGCTGTTAGCAAACTCTTCGGAGTCCGGCTACCCGTAAGCGTTGACACAGCTAAAAAGTGTCTGGGATGTCGAATTAGCCACTTCTTCAATGTCTCTGGTGATTCAACCAAAGCAGAAAAAAAGCCGTAGTAGTCTTTGATGGTTTGGCTCACAAATAGCTCTGAATTGTGAACAATGATGTCCTGGGTTTTTGACTCGTGGCTTTGCGCCAGTCGTTCCCCTTCCACCCCCATCACTTTCAGTGAGATTGAACGCGAATCTTTTTGGTAATCAGGGTATACTTTGGTAGCGCCGTTAGCAAAGCGCAACCAAACAGGATATTGTTGGGGTTTTGCTAGCAAACCTTGCTTAAGGGAAATCGCATTCAGTTGCGAAGAAGTTAACGAAGCGCGTTTGCCCAATTCCCGTTTAATCGCTTCCTCATCAAAGTCAAAAATTTCCAGAGTTCCTTTAACGCAAGCATGAGTTTTGGCGTGAGTATCTCGCAGCGCCCGATCCTTATTGCCGTAAAGATTATCCATCCGAAGCTTGGCCTGCTCAACCAAAAGATCGTAATATTTGCGTTCGTCTTGTTCGGGATATTCGGTAAATAACTTCTTGTTCATAACATAACCTTTGGTTAATCGCTAAAAAAGGCTCTACACAAACCGTTGCATCTGTGAAACAGTATAAATGCTGGTGCAATTGCTTCCGAATTGCCGTAGCTTATCGCTTGCGAAAATATCGCCTTTTTCTTCCTCATTTTTGAGGGCGCAGGTGTCTTTGCGCCCCCAACTAATTTGAGTCTTAGTTGTCAGCTACAACTTAAAGATCGAAGGAGACTTTGTACTTGGGATCGCTTGGAGGAACATTACGATTCACTAAATCAGAGACTGTTTTGGTATTTTGGATAATTTCCCAACCAACCTCAGAAAAAGTTTCCTTATTGAAGACTTTAGGCGATAACAAAGGATTAGTTAAAGCTTGGGAGAAAGCATCAATGCCAATTATCCGTGCTACTAAAGGCGGAATTGCTGAATTTTCCCGCACATCTTCAGCGTACAATCCGACAAATAGTTCAATCTTATCAACATGACCGTACAACTCTTTTAATTTCTGTTGAGCGTATTCGTCACCCGTAATTTGATTGAAATCAGTCACCCTGGGATAACCACACATTTCGCGGTAATCGTTATAACTGGCTAACTGCGCCTGCCGTCCGAGTTTAACAGATGCTAGTTCGGTAGCATCAATAAATGTATAAGGTGTTCCTGCGATCTTAAAATCAGGTGTGTTAAACAAACCAATTCTAGTGCCTGGTTGGGAACAAGTTTCTTCCATCAATGCACCCAACCCTTTATCGATTAACATCTGATTATTCCAGAGGGAATCGTACATGGATTTTTCTTTCCCGTCATAGGTAAAGGTTTCAGGAACCGCACTATGCCAGCGATAGACAAAACTAAACTCAATCGCCATCCAATTTTCTCGATACCAACTTTCCTTGGTAAAAGCTTCAGGATCGGCAAAGAACCTAAAATTATAGGGCGTAATGTGGAAAATGTACTCTTCCATAATGATATTGAGAACAATCACCATGAGAATATTTCTCGCGGTTTGGAAGAGCCTCTCGTCGTCCCATTCTGGATAGCTTTTTGACAAAACATCGCAAATTCGATTATGCTCCCTGATACATAAAGTGTTGAGCATGACATAGCCAACTTGGACGTTTGCCCGTTCAACTCCCATTGCAAATAGCTTGCTTTTCTTTTCGGGGGATTGTCTTTTCTCATCATTAAGGGGTGCATGAAGACCTTCAAATTGAGGATCGATAATACCCTGCTCAGGATCGGCATAATAAAAGAGTGGATATTCTTCTTCTACGCCATCTTTGCGCTTGAGTTTTTGGGTTTTAAATTTACCGTCTTTGAAAGCTCTGAGCATATTTGTTTGTTTGCGGGTCAACCCGTAAACATTACACATATCAATCTGATGGTTGGAGGTATTTTTGAAGCGGTTTTGCTGATCGATCCGCAGAAAACTATCTGTAAACCACTGCACCCAATAGGGAAAGAGCAGAGTCGATTTGTCTGAATAAATGGTTTTTCCATCTCTTTTTTGAAATAAGGTCTTTAATTTACCCAGTGGTGGTAAATTCCCTTCTTTGTTAAATTCGGGGTCGGGAGGTAAATGTCGCCCAGTATAAGTCTTGTCTGTAAGTGAATCCCAAGAGATGTAGGTATCAGTTTTTTTTGGAATATCTGTCCCTGGAATTTTGGGATCTAAGCCCATTAAGCTATAGGGAAGCGGGCGAGTCGGAAGTTTGTAAATGATGCTATTGAGAAAAAATTTGTTTAGTTTACGTTTCAGAGGCTCGTAACTTTGAACTAAGTTCCAAATTGGTTTGAAATGAGTCAACGTATATGCTAAAGCTTTGTTGCTAAATCCATCTCTAGATGTATCTCTTTTCATGATTGCTTTTCCTTTGTTGTAGATGAGATAGTCTTATTAGGTTCCGTTCTGAGAGCTTGATAAATTTTTATCATTTTTCTATATTATCAATTATTTTGGAGAGAATTTTTTGCAGATTCTTAGGTCGATAGTCTTGGCGTTTTTTTAATCGATTGATCGTGCTTTCGTGAAGATCCTCAATAGCATCGCCCACCTCGCGGAACTTGATTCCTGCCAATTTGAAGAACCCAGGATTGTTTTTAAAATCAATCTCATAATTGGGATTGATACCTGTGGGAATGGCACTTGGATCGAATTCAAGCCCCAATCCCAGGTTACGGGTTGAATCGATCATCCATTGTAAGGCGGCATCTGATAAACCGCTGTATTCTTTCGTTCCACCGCCGATGCAGATATGCGAGCCGGGAAACCAAACTTGAATAACCCGCTGGTTCTCAATATCAGGATTTTTTTTCATAGGCGTAACATCAAAGATTTCGCGAACTTCGTCGATCGCAACGGCGTGCAACGCATTTTGAATTAACTTATTTAAAGTGGTGTCGTGGAATCTGTACCTTTTCTTGAGCTGTTCGTCATACTTCTTGAAGGCGGGTAGAGTAGGAATACCAAGGGCTCCAACGGTGTCGAAACAACCAAGCAAGGTAATCGGGACGCGATCGCCGTAATCTTCGCGGTAATTGGCTGCTACCCGATCCTTTGGTTTAATGTCTCGTTTACGGTAAAGCTCGTAAGCTTCTGATGCCCTGGTAATATGAGGGCGGGATAGGAGACCGGAGCAATAAATCATCCCGGTTAGACTCCTGACTGTGTAAGCACCGCGACTGAACCCGAATAGATATATTTCGTCACCCTTCTCATAGTTGAGAGAAAGAAAACGATAGGCATCTTGTATATTTTTATCGATTCCCAGTCCAGTGGCTCCGCCCAAAATCTTGTTACTATCCGCTCCAACTCCTTCGTCATAAAACACGATTTGCGGAACCCCGTCACTGGCGGTCGATTTCACTGCCTGGGCAAGTTTAATCACATTACTTGGGTAACTACTATTGAGTTGTTGCCAAGTGCCATCACAGCAAACGATTAGACGTTTCATTTTTACTTGTCTCTCTTTGAATCGGAAATTTGAGAGCGATCTGTCATTGGTCATCGGTTACAAGAGAATTGCCAATTCCCCTTTTTGTATGGCGTCAGGCGATCGCTGCTAGTTTTTGGATCGAAATTGTTATGTGGGTGGGCAATCTTTAGTTATTTCGATTGTCAGGATAGTAGTCTCAAACCACCACCTAGTTGAGTTTATTGTATTAAAATGTGAATAATATTTATATTTCTTAATACAAAAAGGGCTGAGCGTGAGATCGTAGGTTTGGTTCTGAGAAAATGCTCGATTATCCTAAAACGTAAAAAATTCAGAGCGTGAAATCGTAGGTTTGCTTCAGGGAAAATGCTCGATTATCGTAACATAAGTAGTGATACGACGCCCTAGCTAACGAACCTTTAAACACATTTACGGTCTGCACAGTGAGTTTTTAGAACAGCTATATATTATCGATTTGTCGGTTGGCTGCAAGATAATAGTGAGATATTTGCCGCACATCAGATTTAGGCGATGTTTTAGGTTAATTTTTGTCTCAGTCACTCTCAGGTTTTCTGCGATCTGCTTGAAGTTTTTAACAATCTGTGGGTTTTTCTGGTTTCTCGATCGGTAAATTTGTGCGAAAATTTCCTAGCCCCGATTAAATTTAAAACGTCCCAAAGTGGGGACGATCGACCGCAGCGACTGGCTACGAGGTTCTCGCACCAAAATCAAAGGCAGCAAGCCTACCAGCCTCACAGCAGCCGAGAGGGCAAACAGTGAGCCCAAACTCATACCAGGAAGTTGGGCAAGAAAGCCGCCGGCGGTAGTTCCCAAAGCCCCAGCTAATCCCGAAACAGCAGCGCCGATCGCAAAATAAGTCGAAGGTTGCTCGATCGACGCGAGCTCCATTTGAATATTGTTAGTACACAGCCCGATCGCCCCTAAAGTCGTTCCCCCCAACAAGTGCAGCAGCGGCAGCCACACCCAGAGGGCAAACGGGTAATTGCCCGTACCCAACCACAGCAAAGGGGTTACAGCCACCACCAGCCCAACCGCAATTAGCAGCGGACGATTCCCCCAGCGATCGGCCAACTTACCCCAAAACATCAGCAGCAGTAGATTTGCGCCGGAACTTAAGCTGGTGTAAATCGTTACCAAACTCACATCCAAGCTTAAATCTTTCAGCAAGTAGATATTAAAAAAAGGCGCGCTGAGATTAACTGCAAATGTCCATAGGCTGAAGTAAAGAATAAACATTAAAAAATTAGAATCTTTCAGCACAGAAGGCACAAAATCTGTTATTTGCTTTTCTTTTTTCTTTGTAAGTCGATCGTTCAGTGCATTTTTTTTGTATACCTGGGGATTCACATCAACCATGAAGGATTGACACCCCAAACTAATCATTCCCGCCAAAACACCCACCAATAAAACAATACCGTAGCCCAAAATTGGGCCGCCGTCCCAAGTTGACACTCCCAATCCCATCAACGGCACTCCCAGCAAAGTGATGAGGCTGACAGCACTGTTGCGAAAGCCAAAATAGCGTCCCCGCAAGCGCTGAGGAACCACAGCAGCCATCCAACTGAACCAGCTAGAATTGGCAAAAGCTGCCAGCACGCTAGCTGCTACGACTGTTACCAGTGTCCATTGCAGCAGTTGGCGGGGATCTTGGTGCTGGGAACCCCAAACAATTGCCACCGCCAGCACCAGCCACAGCAGCCGCGAAACGCTGAATACAAATAGGTTGTACGAGCGGCGGGTGGTTGTCCGATCTGCGATGTAGGCTCCTAATGGTTGCAGGAGATTTACCACCATCGGAATAGCAAAGAATATACCTATTTCCACGCTACTCGCGCCGAGTTGCAGCAAGAAGTTGCTCAGCAGCACGCCGGTGGTCGCCGACTCGAAGATAGTGGCAAAAACGCCGTCTAGAGTTGAGGCTTTCAGGGTCGATCGAACGTCTTTTTTGGAAAATTTGAGAGCTATTTTTGGAGAGAGAACGAGCTGAAATATTTTCGGGTCTACTATTTCTACTATTTCTGCAGTCTGAAGAGATAGAGGTTCATTTAACTCTGCAACTGGTTCAACCATAGTCAATCGATTTTAGATTTTAGGTTTTAGATTGTAGATTGGAGAAGTGAAGTAACAGGGTTAGATAAAACCAGCCCCACCTTCAAGAGGCTAACTCGAAAGTAGGACTGGCACGTCCGGGTAATTCAGATCAATATAAATGACTTGCGATCGCTGGGACATCAACCGCTTGGGAGATATAAATCTGCTAATTGTAAAAAAGTAGGTTTTAGGGCTTAACCAGGAAGCGAGCGCAGCATTTTGCATACCAAAAATTGCTCGAATTCCGCCTCAAACAAGTTCCCCAAAGGCAAAAGCAAATTTCGCGCGATCTCACTCGGTTCTCAAATCTTTACGGCTAGCTAAATCTATAAAATGAAAGACGATCGACTTGCTGAGTATCGCTGCTAACTATTTGTACCTAATTCCTGGAATGCGTTTGTTCAGTCCCAGCGCTGGCGATCGAGATTCCGGGTTTTTTGTGAAAATCGCCCGCACCGGCCCGTAAGCCTTCGGAGTGGGTTGTGGGCGCTCCTCGTAGAGGCTCGCCAACTGGTAGGACAAAATTATAGTTGACAAAAATTACGCTAACTGCAGATAATAGCAAACCCTAGAATTACACTTAAATGTTTGAGGGGTATCAGTGCTAAGGCGTGATGTCGATCGCCAGCCAATTTACGGATTTCTGAATTACAACGTGACAAAAACTCAACCTTTATCGGGGTATACACTGCCAGTATTTGCCTGTGCGGCCGCACTTGCAGCTTTGCGGTGCTTACGCGCAGGTATTCAGTCTCTAGATAGCGTATCAGTCAATTTACTGGAACCGCAAATAACTGCAGAAATTCCGATCGAACAGGCGTCTGTACTCAAAACTGATACCGCTTTAGGAGTGACTCGCTCAGATCCGGGCGACAATCTCGATCTGACTCGAAATACCCCCGTTTGGGCAATGGTGGAATTGGGGAATTGGGAAGAGGGAGAGCAGATTGTGATTCTCGGCGGTGAAGGTATAGGGCGTCACACAGTCGGTGGAGGGGCGGCGATCTATGATTACGCAATGCGACTGTTGCGATCGAATCTGAGCCGAGAACTCGCAGGGGGAGAAAAAATTACTGTCACCCTGATTCTGCCGTCTGGGCGGCAACTAGCCACCCGCACTTCTAACGAAGCTTTCGGCGTGGTAGAAGGACTTTCGCTGCTGGGTACAACGGGCATTTCTCAACCGCTGAGCGCCCCTGGACAGTTGGAAGTTTACCGCGAACAACTGCAACAAAAAGCCGAACTGTTTGACTGTTTGGTTTTCTGCATCGGCGAAAACGGCTTGGATTTGGCGCGACAACTGGGGATTAATCGTGAGAGGTTAGTCAAAACCGCTAACTGGCTCGGCCCGCTGCTGGTAGAAGCCGGATATCAGGGCGTGCAGTCAATTTTGCTGTTTGGCTATCACGGGAAACTGATGAAATTGGCGGCGGGAATTTTTCACACTCACCACCACCTCGCTGACGGGCGCAGGGAAATTCTCACAGCTTACTGTGCTAAGGCTGGAATGCCGGCTGATGCGTGTTCCGCAATTTTTGCCGCAGCGACAGCCGAAGAGGCTCTCGGGCAACTGCGGGCTTTAGACGCCGAGTTTGGGAGCAATTGGGTCGATCTAATTTACGGCGACATCGCCCGACAAATAGACTTGCGGTCATCGGATTGCATTTTTACTCACACTAACTTGCACATCCCCGTGGGCTCGGTGATGTTCGGGCGCGATCGCAAAATTATTGTTAAAAGTGACATAGGAGATACATTTTTGACCCAAATTTGTTAATGTAGTGTGAATATCCCTGAATTCTGTTTAAAACATCGGTCAGGGATAATATTTAACAAGTAATAATTCTCTGTCCCTAAACCTTAATTATACTAGGTTGCTTCGGGAAGCTATTTCTGAAGCAAGAATTCAATTAATTAGGGTAAGGATCGAAGTAAATCTATGGCCCTGTACCCGATTAATCGACTAACATCGCTGACGGCAATCTAGTATCAATAAGATTTATTCCTAGCGACCAATGGTTCCTAGTCTTCCTTAGAATTGTACTGAGAGCGCGACAGATACGTCCGCTACTTTCTGCCCAATTAGCACTTAGCAATTACGCAATAACCGTGACTACTAAAATAGAAACTGAGTCCGTTCTCACAAACTCTTTAATGCAGCAGATCGATCGCCAGATCATCGTGATTCTCGACTTCGGTTCGCAATATTCCGAACTGATTGCTCGTCGAATTCGCGAAACTCAAGTATATTCAGAAGTAATTTCTTACCGCACTACGGCAGAACAGTTAAAAGCTATCAATCCTAAAGGAATTATTCTTTCAGGAGGCCCAAGTTCTGTATACGATGAAAAAGCACCCCACTGCGACCCAGAAATTTGGAATTTGGGAATACCGGTGTTGGGAGTGTGTTACGGGATGCAGTTGATGGTAAAGCAGCTCGGAGGCACGGTTGAACGGGCTAAGTTAGCCGAATATGGCAAGGCATCGCTATTTATTGACGATCCTACAGATTTGCTGACAAATGTCGAAGAAGGCAGCACGATGTGGATGAGCCACGGAGACTCGTGTACTCAACTGCCACCGGGTTTTGAAATCCTCGCTCACACAGACAATACTCCGTGTGCTGCTGTGGCTAACCACGAGAAAAATTTGTACGGGGTTCAGTTTCACCCCGAAGTAGTTCACTCGATCGGGGGAATAGCTTTAATTCGCAATTTTGTTTACCACATTTGCGAGTGCGAACCGACTTGGACGACTGCTACTTTTGTGGAGGAATCGATTCGCGAAATTCGCGCGCAAGTGGGAGATAAACGAGTTTTGCTGGCTCTATCGGGCGGTGTAGATTCTTCTACTTTGGCTTTCTTGCTGCATAAGGCGATCGGCGACCAACTTACCTGTATGTTTATCGATCAAGGGTTTATGCGGAAGTATGAACCAGAACGGTTGGTAAAATTATTTAAAGAGCAATTCCACATTGACGTTGAGTATGTTAATGCTCGCGAACGCTTTTTAGCTCAACTTGAAGGGATTACCGATCCTGAAGTAAAACGCAAGCGGATCGGTCACGAATTTATCAACGTATTTGAAGAAGAATCGAAGCGTCTGGGCCCCTTTGACTACCTCGCACAAGGTACTCTTTATCCTGATGTGATTGAGTCGGCTGACACGAATGCAGACCCCAAAAGTGGCGAGCGAGTTGCTGTTAAAATTAAAAGCCACCACAACGTCGGCGGTTTGCCGAAAAATTTGCGATTTAAGCTGATTGAACCGCTGCGAAAACTGTTTAAGGATGAGGTGCGAAAAGTCGGCCGGTCGATCGGGCTTCCCGAAGAAATAGTGAACCGACAACCTTTCCCCGGCCCGGGATTGGCGATTCGGATTATCGGAGAAGTTACCTCCGAGAGACTAAATATTTTGCGGGATGCTGACTTCATTGTTCGCCAAGAAATTAACCGGCACGGATTGTACGGTGAACTTTGGCAAGCTTTTGCAGTTTTGCTACCGATTCGCAGTGTAGGCGTGATGGGCGATCAGCGCACTTATGCTTACCCGATCGTCTTGCGATTTATTAAGAGTGAAGACGGGATGACGGCTGATTGGGCGCGGGTTCCTTACGATTTGTTGGAACTGATCTCGAATCGGATTGTGAATGAGGTTAAGGGGGTGAACCGAGTGGTTTACGATATTACTTCTAAGCCACCGGGAACGATCGAGTGGGAGTGATTTCTAGTTAGCGATTAAGTAGGCGGACTAATTTTTTTGTCTGTCTACTTATTTTGATTTTGGATAAAAAGTCAACAGTCGTTACTTGTTGACAAGTGATTGAAGAAGAGGTAGTTCTTCCTATGAAGGTCTGAAACATTTGCACAGCAAGAGGTTCAGACTCGTGAAAAACGAAAATTATCACTGTGACACTTGAAGGGCCGAAGGTTGGTTCTAACTGACATCTTGCACCATTCTCGATAAGCATTTTAGGAACAGGCTTTTCGGCCTGTTCCACAAGAAAATTCACTCTTTGTGGAACAGGCCGAAAAGCCTGTTCTTGAGAAGGGTGCAAGATGTGGGTTCTAATTGTTCCACCGCTGCATTAGTTTCAATGTTGTGACTTCGATCACTGGTAACACGGACTTGGTTCACCGAAGATTTTCAGTATTATCACGGAAAAAAACCAGCACCATCACTTGCTCTTAGGAGAAACCACGAGATGATTAAGGTGTCGAGTTCAAAACAATCCCATGTATCCAGTTAATCTTCTCCCCGGCGCTATCAACGAATTAATTGCCACTGTCACCGATACTCACCGCGTTACCAAGGCTGACCGCTACGGCATGATGGCCGCCATCCTCGATGAGTCTATCAGTGAAGAAGAACGTGGCTCACTCGATCGTCTGATTCGCTCCCTAGTCAAAGGTAGGATTCAAGTCAGTGATGAACTCTCCATCGTCTCGTAAGCAGAAAGCTCGTTGAGAACTCGACACTCTACAAGAGCTTTCGATTGGGAAAGTTTAGACCAGTCACTGATATTGCGATCGTCCTTTACAAGGATAGCTTTTTGTATCATGCACTTTTGACATAGACGATTAGCGTTGGGAACTTCATAAACATTATGACGGATACCATCCAGCATCTCATCACAAATTTGGGTAGAAACCCCGTCCTTTTAGGACGGCTTTATATTAGAATGTAATTGGTCAACGACCCACCCGAGACGATGGATCAAACAGCCTATACGAGCGAAGTTCAGCCCGAGGTGCTGGCGGCGAAGCAAAATCGGTAGACCGGGAAAAGAGGATAGGGCAATGGAAGTCTAACCCTAGAATCAAAACAGGAGAAGAATTCCGTTTGGTATTCGACACGTAAAAACCGCAGGGCTTGCGGGGTTAGTCTGTGGAGCGAACATAAGACCAAAACTCTTTGAGGGTGGAGGCAGTTGCGAAGAAGCAGAAACTTAAGTCGCGAGGCTTAAGAATCACCGTACCTTCAGGTCAGTGAGTATGTCAATGAGCCACACATTCAAGATTTGGGTGGATTCCAAGCCCGTCACTTGCTTCCCTCAGACGTTTTAGCACTGGTAGGCCCGTTCATCTTTTTTGACCATCTCGGCCCTGCGGTGTTTCCACCCGGCCGGGGCGTGGATGTCAGACCGCATCCGCACATCAACTTAGCAACCGTCACCTACCTGTTTGAAGGTGTTTTGCTGCATCGTGATAGTGTGGGCAGCGTTCAAGAAATCCGTCAGGCGTGCGGTGAACTGGATGACGGCAGGGCGAGGCATTGTCCACTCCGAACGCACGCCTGACGACGATCGCAGCAAAGAAGCCATCCTGCATGGCATTCAAACTTGGATAGCCCTTCCCCATGAATACGAAGAAACCGACCCCTGGTTTCGGCATCATCCGGCAACTGAACTGCCTGTTTGGGAGGACGCAGGAGTTTCGTTCACCCTGATTGCGGGTGAGGCATACGATCGCACTTCCCCAGTTCAAATATTTTCACCCATGATTTATCTGGACGTGCAACTGACTGCTGGAAGAGAATTTACCTTACCGGGCCATTACAGCGAACAGGCGGTTTACAGCGTAACAGAGGGGCTTGCGATCGATGGAGAGCCTCTGGAACAACATCGGTTAGCGGTTCTAAATTCAGGCACTGAAGTAAACATTTCTGCTTCAGCCAAGGCTCGTTGTATTGTGATTGGCGGTGAACCTGTTGGTGAGCGCCATAAGTGGTGGAATTTTGTTTCGAGTCGGCACTCGCGCATTGAGCAAGCTAAACTCGATTGGAGAGAGGGACGCTTTGCTCAGGTTCCTCAAGAGACAGAGTTTATTCCGCTGCCCGAAGAGCCACCTTCTCAAGCAGAGCAACCGTTGTGAATAACCGCAGAGATTTAACTTTAAAAACTGTTTTTTGATGCATAATTTGTCTTTTTTACTCTAATCTTCACGAATATTATTTCAAAATCGGCGTTGCTTAATCAGGGTATGAAAAAAATCAGTGGGAAATCGGGAAGCTTTGTGGGTACTGGTTTATATGACTTGCATATTGAGCTTTTCATACCGTAAATCAGCAACGCCCTATCTGCCTATATTGCGCTTCATTCGATCGAGTTCTTCGTCTGCTTCCCAGCGTTGAAACTTTTCTTCTAAAGGATCTGCCGCATTAAAACTGTTATAATTTGAACTCTGATTCCAACCCTTTGTATCCCAATTTGGCTCTGTTTTAGTGGTAGGGCGAGTTGCGGCTTCTGCCGCTTTGGCTCGGACTTCTTTTCGCCGTACTTGAATTTGGCGGTACAGTTCTTTTGCTTTTTCAATCCGTTCTTTGCAGCCTTGCATTTGACCCCAGCGCTGATTTCCCTGACGCAGCAAAGCGGCTTGTCGCTCTTGGGCGGCTTGAGCTAAATCGAGCCTTTGAGCAGCTTTAGCTTTGTTGATGCGATCGTTCCAGCGCTGAATTTCTTGGGCGGCGGAGAGAATTTCGGCTTGCAGTTTTTTCTCTTGTTTTTGGATATCGAGAATCAGTCGCAGAGTGTCTTCTTCTTGTTCCTTCAGTTGTTCTTCTATTGCCTGCAATTCCAGATGGGGATTGCTACGCAAAAATTCTTCTAATCTGGTTTCTAAAAAGCGGCTGAAATCATCAAATAAGCCCATTTTTTATAATTCCTCAGTCAATCGATTTTAGGTTTTAGATTTTAGATTTTAGATTTTAGCATTGACTTGCGCGAGATAAATTCGGGGGCAAGTTTATCGGATACAGGTTTTTTATTTCTCCACACATGAATCCGGGGGGTTGTATCCTGGATGCTTTCGGTCATTAGTCATTGGTCATTAGTTATTAGTCATTGGTTCTTAGTCACTGGCGATCGATCATCGGTCATTAGTTGTCGGTTATTATAACTAACTGTTTTCAACGGTGAGGTACAGCCTCGTAATTGCCAATCACCAATTACCATTACCTAACTCATAACTAATGACTGATGACTAATGACTCATAACTGATGACTGATTAGAACTTTTGGCCGACAAAAACCGATCGCACATCTCCTCCCTTGCGAATCACTGCTTCTTGATTTTTGATTTCTGCCAGCGTCCAACCGCTAGCGCCGATGCTTTCGCCGACATAAATTCTGCGGGCTACGCCGTCTACTTCAAACAAAGCAGCCGATCGATCGCCCAACTCCAAAATCCCTACCAGCGTGTGGGCGGAAGTGGAGGCGCTGCTAACGGCCGGTGCCGATTGCTCGGGCGCGGGCGCAGATTGCTGGGCTGCTGCGGGCGCTGGTGCCGGTTCGGTTTCGCGAGCCAAAATCTTTGGCTGGGGAGACTCCGAGGGGGAAGGGGAAGCGGCGAGGGGATCTCGATTTCCCGCAGCGGCGATCGCACGACCGGAGGCTGGAGCAGCCGGTGAGGGGGAAACTGCCGCGGTTTGAGGAGCAGCAGGAGCAGCAGGAGCCGCCGGAGCCGCAGCCACCTGAGCAGGCGGAGCCACAGTCACCTGAGCGGGGGGAGGGATCACTACGATTTGGGGTGCTGGTGCTCCCGGCTGTGCGCCGGCTTGTTCTAGGGCATCAGCGATGCGGTTGACTGCTGTCGAAAGACCTGCGGTTGCCGGCGGCGCGCCGGAAATTTGAATGCTCGGCAGCGTCCCTGGGGTGGGGGCTGCGGGAACTCCTGCAAGTTGGGGGTTAGCCTGGGGTGCTTTTTTTTGTTCGATCGCTTCTAGGGAGCGCTGCACGTATTCCACAAACGGGGTGTCTGGTGCTGTTTTGCCACTTGCTGCGGGTGTCTCTGGTGCGGGGGCGGCGGGCAAGCGCACGAGTCCCGACCTGCTCGCGAGCCATAACCCCATGACTAGCAGCAGCGACCCAAATGCTGCTCCCAGCAGCATTCTGTCGAATGATTGTTTGGACTGCTGTTTTTTGGTTGTTTCTAGGGCGACTTGGCGGGCGATCGCTTCTACGTCTTTTTCGCCCCGCTGCGACTGGGGGGGTGCCAACTGCGACAAAACTATTTGAGGTACCGAGATCGACTTGAGGGCCACGAATTCTGGCTGCACTGGTTCCGATGGCAGTCCGCCGCTGCCGTCGAATGCTCGATCGACTCCTTCAAACAGTTCGTCCATCAACCGATCGGCGTAGGACTCTACTGCCACTGCTTCGGCTGGCACTGTTTCCACCGTCGCCCTCACGGCGATCGGCTCTGACGCTGATTCCAAAGACATCTGTTCGGCGATTACTTTTTGAGGCATAGTTTTCTGTTTGCTCCCGCTCCTCGACAACCCTGAGATTCTCAACTTCAGACTTCTACAGGATACTTGTGATGTTGACCAATTCTTGGCTCAGAACAGGTCAATTGTATCTCACCCATCACCATATTTTTAGTCCTCGACCAACTTACTTTGCCCGATCGACTTTTGTTTTACCTGTTTTGTGCCTTTTCGCCCCTGTTTTCTGCTGCCAGTCTTACTTGCTTACCCTGACTTTTACTGCATATTCTACTGCTTTTGTCAACCCCACCCTCCGGGGCTTCGCAGTTTGTGACATACAGCTTTACTTGGGGCGATCGCAAAAAAAGCGGGTTTTTTGCCGCTGTTTGCGATGGCTTTGCAGCTTTGACAACGATTTCAGACTTTTATCCGTCTTAAGTTTTTGGTCAGTTTGCTTGACAGTAATGACAGGTTGCAGATTTTCTCATAACTCATGGCTGCAACAGTGGTAACAACCGCTGTAATTCCCCACAAGCTGCCTGAAGCGATAGCGGCGCATTTTCTGGTAAGCTCTGAGAATAACATCGATCGGCTAAATCCTCAACAGGGCGTTTGCAAATAGCCTCATTCTTCTCAAATTTTGCATAAGCATCCTCTTCATTCACAGTTTCTCCCTGCAAATAATCTCCCTGCAAATAGTGTATCCAAGTCTCAATATTGCGCTTGGGAACAAAAATCGCGATCGCCTCATTCGGTTCCCTATTTTCCTGCTTATGTTCATCAAGCACACTAGCTAACCAATTAAGTCTTGCTGCCAGCGTACCCGTATCTGCATCAATTAACACAACTAATCCAATCGCCACCCGGTTTCTATTCTGGCGATAAGCTTTCACTTCCGCCAGATACTGAGTGCGTACATACTGTTCTCCAGCTTGGCTACCGGGCGGACATATTTTAGCCCGAATTATACCTGTAAAACCTCGCTTTTTTAGGAAATAACGCGCAAAAACAAACTGCTGTAGATCCTCGCAGAGAATGACAATCTGAACTCTACGCTGACTCATTCAACCATCCCCGTGCAATCAGTTCAGAAACTCAGGGTAAACGCATCTTAATTTCAGCCTAAAACATGATAAGATGAAGTATTGGGCTAAATCAAGTGCGTAATTAGGTGCGATCGATGGCGAAAGGGTTTACTTCGACTTTAACTGCCCAACAAAAAACAATAGGTGTATCGAACCCGACACACTTATTGAACGCTTGTTTTTTAAACCATTTTGGAACCTTGACCGATCCAAGAATAGAAAGAAGTAAGCAGCATTTATTAATAGATATTGTAGCAATTGCGATTCTAGCTGTCATCAGCGGTGCAGATGGATGGGAAG